>QFQM01000578.1 GCA_003243255.1 Flavobacterium psychrophilum
GCTATTAATTAATGCGTTAGGTGCAAACTTTTTTGAAAAAAATAGCAGAAAAAAGAAGAAAAAATTTTGCAGTAATCAACCAACCCTTATCTTTGCACTCCCAAAACGATACCACGGTATCGAAAAAGGAAAGAAAAGGGAGTTTAGCTCAGTTGGTTCAGAGCATCTGCCTTACAAGCAGAGGGTCGGCGGTTCGAGCCCGTCAACTCCCACAGAGAAAAGGCTTCATAAGGTGAAGCCTTTTTTTATTCATCTTACCGTTTATATTCATGTTCGGATTTTTCAAGAAAAGAAAGCAAACTAGGATTCCGATGCAAAACTGGAATATCCCTGTAAATACAGATTTTCAGTTAATCACGAACAACGACAGTATACAATATATCAAAAATGATGAAAGCATTGTATTGTATTTCTCCTTGTTACACATAACCAACAATTCTTTGTTGCCTGAAAATGTTATGGCCAAAATACGTCCATCTGTGAGCTCTACGGAAAATGGCTGGGATTTTAAAGGTGCTAAGGTCAGTCCGAACGGCAAAGAAATACTTACCTGTGTATTTTCTTTTACCAATGAAAGCGATCAGGCTTTCCTTAACGACTTGTTTAAAAACATTACATATGTTAACGAGGGATAAGACAATAGAAAGCCTTATCTTATAACAACCATTCCCTAACGGAATACGCTGCTCAGGGTTTTCTTCAAAACTATCTATCATTGGGCAGGCAGGATGCTCACAATACGCACAAATACAACCCTCATACGGTTCGACAATTTTTCGGTAGAATCCACAAACAAAGAGGATCATTACTACAGTAATGGTCCTCTTTTGCTTTTATGCCATTCCAAAGAGTCCCGGCTACATTTGCTTTTTGATCACTTCTGCCAATACATCTGTAGTAATATCTTTGGCGGCATCCAATACCCATTTGCCGGCCGACACAAGCGAGCGTACCACCTTGTTGCCATCTTTGCTTTTGGCGCTTTCTTCTGCTTGTTTCACTTCTTCAATGGCGGCATGATGGGCAGGCGTGGACGCTTTGCCCTCCAGTAAAGCCCTCAATCGGCTCAGCTCGTCGGCCAGTTGTTCGTAATTGGTGTTGGCAGGAAGCGCATTGTTCTGCTGTGTAAGCGTGTTGTTGAGCGCGACGATGTGGTCACCTACATTTTGGGCCTGATTGATGTGGTAATGCTTATTCATGATATTGTAGTTATGATTGTTTGTTGTAAAAAATTGTTCTACAAGCTCAACGGCATTGGGGGAGATCATTCCTCTCAAATGATCCGATGGTGTATCAAAGTCGATGGTTTTGTCATCGGCATAAACAGATGCCTTAAAATTTTGCTGATCCAGATGAAACCGGCAAAAGATATTGAAGTTAAACAGACCGTAACGGGAGCTGCACTTGATGTACACTATATACCTGTTTGTTTGATCGTCCCGAAATACATTTTTGGTAAACTGCTTACCTGGAGGCAATGTATCAGTTACCTGTATGTTTGTAGGAACGGCATACAAGGGTAAATACAGAGTATAGTAAGTCAACGATTGCTTTTCTGTAGGAATGCTCTGCCGTTTTCTTTCAAAAACAAAGCCATCGTCACTTTGGTAAAAGTTGGAGCTTAAGAGCTTTTTTTGTTTGGATTTGGCTTCCTTTTCCTGGAAGATATTTTCATATTCTACGTTCTGGAAGTAAAAAGGGGCGCTGCGCTCTCCTGCATATTCGTTCGGAAAAGCAACACAAAGATCTCCAATGTTTTGATT
>QFQM01000579.1 GCA_003243255.1 Flavobacterium psychrophilum
CGTTATAGAAAAGCTGTCAGACTTATTTGATCATGTGGCGATATCGCGAGTTGCCGCAGACCTGGGAAAGAATCAGGGTCGAACGGAGGTTTTCTTCGATTCGCCTGAATACTTAACATACCGGGATATCAAGAAACTTGCGGAATTAATGGGAGTAGAAATTCTTATAGTCATCTACCTTATAGAAAAGCAGATGGCGCATGTTCAGGATCAAAAGGAAGATAAAAGTAAATTCCAAAGCAATAATTAATACCATATTATAACCAGAGCCTATCCTTACAAATCCAATCAAAGCATCATCATCCTGTGAGGAACCACAGAAAACGAATGATCGAAGAAAAGCATAAGCTGCCCGTTTGTTAGCGGGTGGCTTTCCTTTCAATCTAAAGGAGGAAGGATATAAGTAAACTTTGTATCCAATCCTTTTGCAATACTCAGGAGTTTTGTATACTCTACATCATAGCTCCCTTGTTCAATCTGTTCCAGGATACTGGCTTCGATTTTCGTTTTGGCAGCCAATTGAGGAATAGACATATTTCTATTCTTCCGTGTGTCGGCAATCGCTTCGCCCAGCTCCCGCAAGGCTTTAGCTTTATTCACAAGTTCCATGGGTTGTTTTATAGAAATCATTAAAAGGCCAGTAGGAAAGTCTTTTCCCTGGCCATTACCATTACCTATCCGGTGCTAAATATATTAGTTTTGTCATATTCTGCTTTATTTATATTTCACTTTCTTCAACTACATTGATTCTCAATGTTTAGTACTTCGGCGGTTCCCACTCGCCAAGCCGCTATATGGCAGGCACAACAATTGAGCACTTACTAAAAGGAGCATTAATAATATGAAAGCATCCATCAAGGCTTTGATAAAGAGGGGGGCAAAATCTTCTATGCCCAAGCGGGTAGCCCCCATGCTGGCAACGCTCACCAAAGAACTTGTGGAAGATCGAGCTTATGTTTACGAGATAAAATGGGATGGTTATAGAATAATGGCATTTTCTCAGAAAGGACGTATACGATTAGATTCCAGGGGCGGTAAAGATTATACAGCTCGATACCCTCCGGTTTTGAAAGCACTGAAAGCTCTTAAACACGACGTGGTACTGGATGGTGAAATGGTTGTCCTTAATGATCAAGGCTTGCCGGATTTTGGTAAAGTACAACTTTACAACGGACACACCAGCCCTATATCCTACTACCTGTTTGATATTCTATGGCTGGACGGGGTTGATCTATCAGGCCTACCGCTAACAGAAAGAAAGGCAATTTTAAAGGAAATCATTGGCGACCGCGAAACCTTACGGATCAGTGAGGCTTTTGATGATGGAAAGGCTTTAATGCAGATGGTTGCTGATAAAGGAATAGAAGGCGTCATTGCTAAAAAACGTGACAGCCAATATCTGCCTGATGATCGAAGCAGGAATTGGTTAAAGACACCTATTAAGAAGAGACAGGAGTTTGTGATTGGTGGCTGGGCCGAGTCGGACAAATCACGCTCATTTAAGTCACTGCTTTTCGGGGCATATAATGAAGCTGGTGAATTTGAGTGGATTGGCAGAAGCGGGGGTGGTTACAAAGACAAAGAAATGCCTGGCATTTTAAAAAAGCTACAACAGCTTGAAATAAAAGACTCCCCTTTCGTCAATCCTGTATTGGATACCAAGGGAGCTGTTACTCACTGGGTGAAGCCGAAGTTAGTAGGCAATTTTGAATTTGCAGAATGGACAGCAACGGGC
>QFQM01000580.1 GCA_003243255.1 Flavobacterium psychrophilum
GATGAACAACAGTGCAATGATAGCGGCTAAGGCCAGAGAGATATACAGGTAATTGAGTTTCTGGTTCAATGCAGCCGTGTGACGAAGAGTTTTTAACGCCGCATCCTTTTTCTCCGATTCATATTGGGCCTCTAACCGGTTGGTAATGGTCAGCTTTTCGGCGTCGTATAATTTCTGGTGCAGTTCATGGTATTCTTTATAGTATTTTAGCGCCGCTACCGGGTCGCCTTTTTTTTCGGCCAGCGTTGAAAGCGCTTCTATTAATTGGGCCCTGTTCCGGAAGTTGGCAGGTTCGAAAGAATTCAGCACCGACACCCCGTTCAATAACAACTCTTCCGCTTTTTTATAATTGCCCTTTGCTATTTCAAATTCGCTCATAAAGCCATAACAGAGTGAAATAACAGTGAGTTGCCGGCTTTTTAGCGCTGCATCCCGGGCAATTTGCAGGTAGGTTGATGCAGTGTCCCTGTATTTCGCAGGAAAATATGTTATATACAGGTCCGCCGTATTTAATGCAATAACCGCCAGGTTGCTGTAAAAAATGAGATGGTCGCCATGTTTGGAAAAAAGTTGAATACCATGACGATTGTATAACAGCGCAGAATCGAGTAATGCCCTGTTTGCAGGCTGTTTCTCGTAAGCGTAATGATAGTAGGTTGCCATGGCCTGGTAAGCCGAAGCAAGTTCATCCAGATCGCCGCTTTGAATAGCAGCCTGTAAACCCAGCTGCGCATATTTTTTCTCGTTCACCAGATCATTCCACTCGGCATAGGAGCTGGCTATAACATAATAGATCTTGGCTTCATAGTTAAAGGCGCCTGTTCCTTCCAGGTATTTCAACGCCTGCAGATGGGTTGCTATCGCTTCATGGGATTTCCCTTCCAGACCTTCTACCCATGCTTTTCTAAACCATGCAAAACCTTTTGTAGGCCTGTCCGATGTTTTATCGGCATACCATAAAGCGCTGTCCAAAGCCTTATGCATCAGCGGCATGTCGCTATTTATATAATAAAGGAACACCAGGGTGGTATACACAAACGCTTTATATTTCGCATCGGGTAATTGACTGCTTAAAGGCAAAGCGGCTTCTGCTATGCGGATGGCGCTTTTGGTATCAGAAACCGATTTTGACTTTGCCAGTAAGCCCATGGTGGTAACCCGGTCTTCCCGCGAAAGGTTGTTTTGGGTTAATCTGGCGCTCAGCGAATCGGTAATGAACTGCGCCCGGATATCTACAAAGGGTATACATATTAATAGAATAAAACATACATGACTGATCGTCTGCTTCATATAGTAAATAGATCTACTGCAAATGTACGTTTGTAGCGTAATGGTAGTTCTATTTTCCTGTTATGTAGATCATTTGTAGTAGCCATGGGCCCGATTTTTTTGTTTGGTCCTATGCATTATAAGAAGAACCTGATACCTCTTTTGTGTTTAATTTTAATAGTCGCAATTGTATTAACCGCGATCATCAATCTTAACACAGGATTTTTAAGTTTACATCTCCAGGATTTTTTTCAGGATTCGGCCAATAGCCAAATTGCAGAAATCCGAGTCAATCGGGTATTGGTAATGCTTTTGGCTGGAATTTCAATTCCTACTTCAGGTTTTCTGATGCAGGAATACTTTCAGAATCCTTTAGCAGGACCCGATATTTTGGGAATCACTTCAGTAGCAAGTTTATCCGTCGCTTTTTACATTTTCTTTTCGCATGATATTCTTATTCCTGAAT
>QFQM01000581.1 GCA_003243255.1 Flavobacterium psychrophilum
AGCGATTCTTATCTTCTGGCAAATTGCCGAACTCAAAGCAAAATTTTGCACAGAAGGATTTGACGTCAACGATGGCACTCTTGACGAAGGCTACATCAAGCTTGCCTATAGCTTTGTCACCGACAATCTTGCGAAAATTTTGATTGCAATCGGACGCGAACAACTTTCAACATTGGTTGATTTGCTTGCACAAGCCAATGCAGACCGTGTCATGTCTCAAGAATAATAGGCAACAAAAAAGCACCCACGAAGGGTGCTTTGTTTTTTAGGCGCATTAGTAAGTCAAGAAAACATGCATGTTTGCTGAATAATTTCCTGGCTTAACGAATTGGTTCAATGGAAGTTCGGCCACCACAGTAGTTACCTCAACTTTGCCAGTGCCTGTCAAGTCTTTCTGTCTATCACCAATTTGACTTAACCCTACTTGAAAGTCTAAAGAGGTTTCTTTTTCACTTAAGTCACCTGACGCTATCGCGTCTGGATGAAACATCTTTCCATCATACGCCTCGCCGTCAAAGGTAATTTCCAATGTATATGCAGTAGTTTTAGTGCAGGTTGAACTGATAGCACCTGTAGCATTCACCTTCCCTGAAGGTGCCGGTGTAACTGCACCAAATGATATGTTGGTAGCTTCAATCACACAGGCAGGACTTACTGTGGCACTCACCTGAAAGTTCGCTGTTGTACTGTTTGCACTCGCCGCCATAGCAGCACTAGATCCTAAAGCGATCATTAAAGCGACTAAAATTTTTCCCTTTTTCATTTATACTTCTCCTTTTTTATAGTTATCAACTAATCCTAGCAATAGAAATGAACAAGTCAACAGCACTTCAATATATTATTTAGACTCAAAGCAGTAGCCCAATTCTGAAAGAAAAAAAGCACCCGACCAGGTGCTTTAAATATCCATAACTTCTCGCCTTTAAAAACGAATCAGCTTCGGCCAGATTTAGTATCTTATATTGACGGTTACAGCATCTTTATAAAAGTCTGGCGCAGGAAATTTATTGCTTGTTTGCGACGGCACGATCTTTAATTGGAAGCTAAGGTGTTCTTGCTCACCTGTTCCTCTTCCAGAGTAAGAATTCTTTCCAGCATTCCAAACTTTCGAATTGTCTCCAGGAATATAGATTGAGTAAGCTACAGCATCACCCTTAGCCGCACCACTCATCATCCCATAGTCATAAGATGGTTTAGCTGTTTGACATCTGTTGTTGCCATCAAACATGCAACCTAATGATGAAGCGATTTCGGCCTGCGTAGCACGTACCCCAAACCACGGACTAGATTTTATAAACGCTCCACCTTCGCTGTAGAGGTAGTACAAGGTTCCATTGTCCCTCTTAGCCAAAGTCCAGTATGAGCCATCACTTGTCTGCCCTTGCCCATAAACCCCACCATATGCCATTTCAATGGTGTAAGGCGTATCTCTCGTACACAAAAGATCAATTGATCCACTAGAAGACTGCGCAGATAAAGGCAGCATAAACGCACCAAAATTGACACTAAATGCAGTAATAGTACAGCTCGGCGCAAGGACTGATGTCGCTGTCATGTTGGCAGTTGTATTGCCAGCTATCGCCATGCTTGAAACAAGAATACCTAGCAAAGCCAACCATATCTTCTTATTATTCATTTTATCTCCCTATGTTGTTGTTACTTTCATCGTAACAACTCCAATTCATAAGTCAAATATTCATTCAAATTGATCTTGACAATAATGAATTGAAG
>QFQM01000582.1 GCA_003243255.1 Flavobacterium psychrophilum
CCACAATGTTTTTTGGAATTACACATGCTGTGCCAGGGTATCCTGTTCTGACTACGACAACATCACCCTGCTTAAGTTGCGATTTTTTTAGAGCATCATTAAATTGATTATCTATATAGACTAAGTTTTTCAAATCAAGTTCGAAGGCCTTAATATTTAGCGAACGGAGAAATGGAATACCTTCGCTCACGTACCTATTTGCCATAGATCCTACGTGTCCTACTGTGATTCTGTCACAATAGTCTTCTAGTTTTATTTCATTCCAATTATTCTTCATTCTCGATAGCCAAAAGATTCTTATTAATGGAATTAGCTAGAATAGCAGCTGACTTATTTAACTCATTCAAGAGATTATGCCTTTGACGCAATTCTATTTTAAATTCCTCCTCCGTCAATCCATCTTCTTCAATGATCACGCCCACATATCTTCCTGGATTTAGGCTCCAATCTTGTTCTTCAATCTCTGCCAACGTTGCTACTTTGCATAAACCTGTAACATCTTCGTACACCCCATTGGGGAATCGCTCGTTGAGCCAGCTTATCTGATCTTCAAAATATTTCTTTTTGTATTTGTAAGCATTCAATTGTGCGTTTATCACAATCCATTGTCCCTCTTGTTTTTTAACATTCTTGGCACGATCGCGGATCTTCAAGAAGGCGGTAATCTCTTTTTCCTTATCGATGATTGATTTTTCATACCGAGTCACCGAGCTCTGATAAGTCTTCAATACATCCTTCAACCTCTTTTTCTCGCCCCTATAAAGACGCACGATGGTAGCAATATTCTGAATATGTTCATCTGTGAAATCGCGATGTGCGCGATCTATCTGCCGGAAAATGTTACGTGCATCGATAAAAAGAACTTTGCGTTCGCTCTCCTTTTGTGTCGTTTTACTTTTATCAAAAAACCATAGTGTGGCGGGCAGAGTAACCGTATAAAACATGTTCTTCGGCAGGGTGACCATAATGTCAATTACACCGCTCTTTATCAGATTTTTGCGAATGTCGGCTTCGCTATGCCGTGCATCGCTGGCACTGTTGGCCATAACCAGTGCTGCGCGTCCTTTTGGTTTTAGTGATGTAGCGAACAGATTTATCCAAAGGTAATTTGCATTTGGTACTGTGTTTACTTCTCCTTTTTGTTTGCCGGTTTTCTTGGTCTTGTTTTGAGGAATGCCGTACTCATTGGAGCGCTTCTGATTCTTTACGCGGTCCAAGTTTACATCGTCCACATTAAAGGGTGGATTGGCCATCACATAATCGAATTTTCCGTAGCTATTGTATGGATCTTCATAGTAGGTATTTGCCGGGCGTATCTCGCCCCGCAAACCGTTAACAGCTAAGTTCATTCGAGCAAGCTTTACTGTGTCGGCTGTTTTTTCGGTACCATACACCATTAAGTCTTTGGTATCAGTATCGTGGAGTTCTTCTCTACGCTTGTCAACGAAATACGAGCTTTGTACAAACATACCAGCACTACCGCAAGCGGGGTCAAGGATCGTTCCCTTATAAGGTTCAATTACTTCAACCATTAGTTTTACCACACTTGTTGGAGTGAAGAATGCACCACCGCCTTGTCCTTCCGCTAATGCAAATTCGGCCAGAAAGTATTCATACACTTTTCCGAACACATCACCAGTTGCATCTTCAGGAATATCTGCAAAGATCTTTAGTAAGGACTTGGGCAAGGATTTGTCGTCCTTGGTAACCAATTTGAAATATTCGTCTTT
>QFQM01000583.1 GCA_003243255.1 Flavobacterium psychrophilum
ATCTGTTTGGCGCTGTATATGCTTTGCAGCTGTGTGTTTTTGTCGAGGTGTACCATATTTTCATTGAGGTACAACCGGGCGGTCGCGAGCAGGGGACCGGCATCGTCGTGGAGATCGGCGGCGATGCGGGCGCGTTCTTCCTCCTGCAAACGAATGGAGGCATTAAGCAACAATTTTTGCTGTTCGCTCTCCATTTTGGAAAGGGTCATCTGGTAACGGATGACTTTTCGCTGGTGGAAAATGATGAAAACAATCAGGCCGATGGTAAGGACAAGCATCCCGATCGTGCCGAAATACAGAACGAAAGAAACATTTGCACTCTGGGTATTGGCCTGTAAAAGAAGCATTTAGGTGTTTAATCAGCTGGGGTTAGTTAAAAAGGCGGATCAGTTTTCCGGGAAATAGGACTCTTCCAGTTCACGGTTCGGATCATCCTTAGGCATAAGAAACGCAATCGAAAAGAATATATTTTTAAAGATTATACTTATCCAATTGAGATACCAAAATATTTCCTTGTCGGTGCGGTTAATGGCGGTATAATTCAGGAAAAAGAAAAAGGTGCCCGCAAAGTAGATCATAATCCCTAATATGATCCAGAATTTATAGGTGATGTAGATAAACCCGATGACCGGGTTCTGCATTTCTTCAAAAAGGCTCAGGATGCAAAGTATGATCAGGAATATACCGCTGGTAGCCAATGGAATGGAGTCATACAATTCACTGATGCCCTCTTTGGAAGTCAGGTTGAGATAAAGATTGCTGGCAGCAACTACGCCAAAAATACAAGCGAAGACGTACACCAGTTTTTTGAACAGCGGCCGTTCAAAAAAACAGTAAATCGTATAGGAAAGACAAGCGTATTCGATGATAGTGAAAAGGGAATAGGCGAGAAGTTCAGCCTTTTCATACACCCTGTATATTCTTCCTTCACGGATATACCATATGAGAATCTCATTCAATATAATATACAGGCAGTAGAATGCAATTACCCCTGAAGTCGGTCGACTGGTTCTTTTCCAGGCGAACGCCAACAGGGGCAATACATAACTGATATAAGCTAGGTTTTCGAGCAATTCGAATGGATTACAATCGAATCAAAGATAGCAATCCTTTCAAAAGCAAGAAATTAGCTTAGATAAAACTAGTCCAGTCAGGAATAGTGGTGGTAGAAGGTGCAGCTTCTGTTGGAGGCGGCTCGATCGGCTTTCTGGTACGATCGGCAACGATGCCTTTGTGCTGCTGGATGATACCTTCCGGTGATACAGAAGTGTACTCAGCGATGATTTCTTCGCGGGAGTTAACACCAACGTACACCAATGTTTTTTCCTGGTTCTCGTCGATTGCGTAATAATAACGGATACCAGCGCAGTCTGGTTGAGACAGAATCTGCATCAGGATGTTTTTACCAATGAAAGCCCAGGGTGTTTCTGTAGGATTTGCATCCTGAAAATCTTTAACCATTTTCGCACCGAGTTCTTGGCTGATTTCTTCGCCAACATCTTCCAGTACGGTTGTCAGAACCTTTGTTTGCATCATAGTAGTAAGTTTTAAGAAATTAGGGAGGGTTTACGGATTCGAATAACCTCCAAAAAAAATCCTGGCACAACCGGCCTGATTTGTGTTAAAAAGGTCTAAATTGGCTCAAATGCAGGCTGGACGGGCTTTTACGACGATTTGGATCGTAAACATACTAATATAGTACGCGTATAAATACGCTACT
>QFQM01000114.1 GCA_003243255.1 Flavobacterium psychrophilum
TATGGATATCATTACATCTGAATTCGTTAACGCCGCAAAGAATGCTGACAAGGCAGGATTCGATATGATTGAGCTACAGGCACATCATGGATTTCTTTTAGCATCTTTCCTTTCTCCGCTAACAAATATCCGAAAAGATGAATTTGGCGGAAGTATCGAAAACAGACTTAAATTCCCAATCAGCGTATTCAGGGCTGTGCGCGAGGTCTTCCCGCAGAATAAACCAATGAGCGTGCGTATTTCTGCATCCGACTGGGCTGAAGGAGGAATTACCGAAGAAGAAGTGCTGACTATTGCACAGGCGTTTAAGGATGCAGGTGCTGATATTATAAACGTTTCTACAGGATTAACCGTTGAAAATCAGAAACCTGCCGTTGGCAGAATGTGGCAAACCCCATTCTCTGATATGGTTCGCAACGAGGTCCATATACCAACAATTACAGCGGGTTATATTCAGGACATTGACCAGATAAACACGATATTACTAAATGGGCGTGCTGATCTGGTAGCCCTTGGCAAAACATTACTATTAGATACTTCTTTTGTACGCAATGCTCAGGCTTATGAGCAATACAGGGCAAATGACCTGCAATCGGTAGGCATCCCTAAGCAATATATGTCGGCAGCTTCGCATCACTACCCTTACAAAGCAGGTGAGCGTAAAGCTGTGGAAGGAATGAAAAAAGCACTTAAACCGGTAACTCATAAAAAGTAACAACACGATATAGTGATGAAACATTACGAAGATAATTTCGCACACGATCATCTACCTGATGCCTCTTTACAGGCAGAATGCTTTACAGGGCATCCGGATTTTGAGTTTCCGGAAAACCTTAACTGTGTAGAAAAGCTTTTAGACAGGCACATTGCTGAAGGAAATGGTGATAAAATCGCCATCCGCACTTTTGATTTATCGTGGACATTTAATGACCTTTTTGAAAAAGCCAACCAGATTGCCCATGTACTGACTGAAAACCTTGATTTTAAACCAGGTAACAGGGTACTGATACGTTCGGCAAACAACCCAATGTATGTAGCTTGCTGGTTTGGTATACTAAAAGCCGGAGGGATTGTGGTTGCTACTATGCCCTTACTCCGTGAAAAAGAACTTACCGTAATGGTGGATAGTGCTGAAATATCGCATGCTTTTTGTGATTACAGGCTTGAAGATGCTATGATGGAAGTAAAATCGCCATTCCTGAAACATGTAATAACATTTGATGGTTCAGGTGAAGGCTTTTCAAAACTTGAAACCCTGATGGGTAACAAACCAAAGGAGTTTAATAATTATCCAACAAAATCAGATTCACTTTCTATAATAGGCTTTACATCGGGAACGACAGGAAAACCTAAAATGACGTCGCATTACCACAAAGATATATTGTTAATATGTGAGGCGTTCCCTAAATATTCTCTTCAACCTACACCTGAGGATGTATTTACAGGTAGTCCTCCTTTAGGATTTACCTTTGGTTTAGGTGGTTTGGTGTTGTTCCCTTTCTATTATGGTGCATCAACATTCCTTATAGAAAAACCATCCCCTGAACTATTATTACAGGCCATTCAGGATTTTAAAGTAACTATTTGCTTTACTGCGCCTACTGCGTGGAGAGTATTGACTACCAAAGTAAACGAGTTTGATATATCATCACTTCGCAAATGTGTATCAGCTGGAGAAACTTTGCCACTAAAAGTATGGGAAGACTGGTATGAAGCTACAGGCCTGAAAATAATTGATGGTATTGGCTCAACCGAAATACTGCATATCTTTATATCTTCTAATGAAGAAAATATGCGTAAAGGCTCAACAGGACTTCCTGTACGCGGTTATGAAGCCCGAATAGTTGATAAAAAAGGAAATGAATTACCCGTAGGCACAGCGGGACGACTAGCTGTACGTGGCATAACGGGTTGCAAATACCTGAACAGCCCTGAAAAGCAAAAGGAATACGTAGAAAACGGCTGGAACATTACCGGAGACATCTTCCGTCAGGACGAAGATGGTTACTTTTGGTTTGTAGCCCGCGGAGATGATATGATCATTTCATCCGGTTACAATATTGCCGCTATAGAAGTAGAAAGCGTATTACTTACCCATGAAGATATCGCTGAGTGCGCTGTAGTTGGACTTCCTGACGAAAACCGAGGCATGCTGGTTTGCGCCTACATAGTATTAAAAGACAAAGAAAAAGCCTGCGATGCATTAACCAAAACCATACAGGACTGGTTTAAACAAGTTGCAGCGCCATATAAATACCCAAGAGAAATTCGCTATATGGATGCTCTTCCAAAAACGGAAACGGGAAAAATACAGCGATTTAAACTAAAGACAACAGTACAAGCCTAATGGAAAACGCGTTTATAAAAAAAGAGAAAGTCCGCTTTCAGCATGTAGATTACGCAGGGATAGTATTCTATCCCCGATTTTTAGAAATGCTGAACTGCCTTGTGGAAGATTTTTACGAGGAAGCATTAAACATGCCGTTCAAAAACATTCATAAAACCGGAGGAATCCCTACGGTTGACCTAAAAGTGCAATTCAAAAAAGCGGCACGGTTAGGCGATGAACTTACAAAATATTTCTGGATCAAAAATCTGGGTGGATCTTCTATGAACTGCGGATTCAAATTTGAGCACGAAGACGGTTCCGTTTGTCTTGAAGGAGAAGTGACACTTGTAAAAGTAGATTTCCTGAATGACAGGGGCGATATAAAATCGAGCCCGTTTACAGAAGAAATGAGGGCAATCCTTGAAAAATACAGAATTCAAAATTAATAATATGTTGAATTTATCAAAATTTAAAGCTGCTGCGGTTCAGGCATCCCCTGTTTTCTTAAATGTCAATGCCACTGTAGACAAATCTATATCGATAATCAGGGAAGCTGCCGGAAACGGGGCTTCTTTAGTTGCTTTTCCTGAAGTATTTGTTGCCGGTTATCCGTATTGGAACTGGATAATGACACCTGTTCAGGGTAGTCAGTGGTATGAAAAACTATATGTGAATTCTATTACAGTTCCGGGGCCTGAAGTTGACCGTATATGCGAAGCTGCTAAAGAGAATAATATTCATATAGTGATTGGTGTTAACGAACGCGGACAAAGTTTTGGCGAATTATACAACACCAATCTTATTATTGATAACAAAGGTAATCTTGTTGGCAAGCACCGTAAACTCGTTCCTACCTGGGCTGAAAAGCTTACCTGGACAGGTGGTGATGGCTCATCTCTTAAAGTATACAATACTGAAATCGGTCCTATTGGTACACTGGCCTGTGGTGAAAACACAAATACACTGGCTCGTTTTACCCTGCTTTCACAAGGTGAATTAATACACATTGCCAATTATATCTCATTACCTGTAGCCCCTCCGGATTATAACATGGCCGAAGCCATCAAGATAAGGGCTGCAGCACATTCATTTGAAGGTAAATTGTTTACGATAGTATCATGCTCAACAATTACTAAAGAGATAATTGACGCAATGAAAGAAGATGTGCCTAATGCTGAAGAGCTGCTTACGCGTAAGAATAGTGCATTTTCAGGTGTTATCGGTCCAAATGGAGCTGTTATAGGTGAACCGCTTATTGATGGAGAAGGCATTGTATATGCTGATATTGATCTATCAAAATGTATTCAGCCTAAACAAATGCATGATATCCTTGGACATTATAACCGTTTCGACATCTTCGATCTTAGGGTAAATACTGCCCCAAGAAAAAATATTACTTTTACAGGAAATGAAGAAGTATAACACTTTTATTGTCAATATATAATCTATGCGATTATTACTGTTTTTCTTATTTTACACATTACATTCGATTGCTCAGGATCAGGAAGCTAAACTATTCTTTAAAGATGGCACCACAGTTTCAGGGTATGGAGAAATCAAAACAAAAGGCTTTTTAAACACTAAAATAGCTCCAAAAATTTTGTTCCGATTCTCTAAAGATGAAAAGGCTGATGAATGGGATTACGAAATGGTTGATAAAATTGAATTTTATGGGTTTGAAATGTATAAAACATTTACTTATGTAAAAGTTGGAGATGATAACAATATAGAATATCGTTTATTAGAGCTTATAACTGAAGGTAAAGTGAATTTATACCTGGAGAAAAATGAATATTCAGGCTCTAATAATATACAACAGCCAGGATCTTATCAAAAGTGGGAAACGACAACCTATATGGTAAAAAAAGAAAGTGAATCTAAATTAACCGTATTAGGAGCCAACAAGAAAAAAATTGCTGAATATTTTAAAGATTGTTCAGGGATAAAAAAGAAATTGGACAGGAACGAATTCAGCATTAAGAATATTAAAGATATTGTCGAATACTATAATGATTATTGTTCAGACGGTAATTACATAGATACGGAAGAGTAAAAACAAAACCATTTTGATATGGAAGAAAAATATGACGATAGCGTATTAGGCCGTGCCCGTGTTCAGGATACCCCTGAACTGGAAGCCTATTATAAAGAGCTTGAAGGTCTAGGTGCAGGAGCACTCTGGACTGTAGCTAACGATATTGAGCCATGGGAACCACGTTCTTCATCAGTACCAATGCTTTGGAAATATGAGAACCTACGAGAACTTGTTCTTAAATCATCCGAACTGGTTACTCCGGAACAGGCAGGCCGCCGTGTTGTTTACCTTGTAAACGACAAACGTAAAGACGTCAGTGCTGCTGTAGGATGGTTATACACCGGAATTCAGGTTACACGCCCGGGTGAAAGCACATCTGCCCATAGGCATAAAGCATCTGCACTTCGTTTTATTATGGAAGGAGAAGGCGGTTATACCGTTGTTGATGGCAACAAGATTATGCTTGAGGTTAATGACTTTGTTATCACCCCAAACAGCACATGGCATGAACATGGTGTTGAAGAAGGCGGTAAAACCTGTATATGGCAGGATGGACTTGATATTCCGCTTGTAAATGCTTTGGAAGCCAATGATTATGCTGTTTATGACGGTAAACAACCATTGGTTGCACCTGTAAATCATTTGCCAATGACTTATGGTAGCGGTGCAGGTATAGTTCCGGCTGATATTGCCTGGGATAAACCCTATTCTCCCCTTTTTAAATATTCATGGAAAAAAGTATATCCTGCATTATTAGAAGCGGCAAAAGTAAATGACGGTTCTCCTTTTGACGGTATCCTTATGCATTATACAAATCCTGTAACCGGGGGTCATGTAATGCAGACCATGGGTGCATCTATACAACTGCTTAGAGCCGGTGAACATACAAAAGCCCACAAACATACCGGATCTTTTGTGTACCAATGTGCCAAAGGTCGTGGTTACTCAATTATCAACGGTAAACGATTTGACTGGAAAGAACGTGATATTTTCTGTGTTCCTTCTTGGGCATATCATGAGCACGTAAATCTTTCTGAAACTGAAGACGCTTGCCTGTTCTCTTTTAACGACCTCCCAGTTATCCAGTCGTTAGGATTATATCAGGAAAAAGAACATCCTGATGGCTACCAAAAAATAGATTAATACAGAATAAATACAACAAACGTAAATAATGAAATTAGTTACTTACAGAATAAACCATACCCCTGCCCGCTTAGGCTTTATTGAAGAACAGATGATTATTGATGCAGAAAAGTTAGGACACATCAAACAAAGTCTGCTTCCTGACAATATGCTTGACTTTATCGACTTAGGCATTGATGGGATTAACCATGCAGTTCGCCTAATTAATACAGCAACAAAAGAAGAACTGGAAGAATGTTCTATCCCATTAGCAAATGCTACACTATTGGCGCCAATACCAAGGCCTCGCAAGAATATCTTCGGAATTGGCCTTAATTATACAGAACACGTTGCAGAATCAGCCCGTACGCTTGATACATCAAAAGAATTACCACAGGAACCTGTAATTTTCTCTAAACCTACTACAGCAGTTACAGGACCTGAAACTAATATCATCCACAACCAAAAGATTACCAAACAACTTGACTGGGAAGTTGAGCTTGCAGTAATCATTGGTAAAGGAGGAAAAAACATTTCCAGAGAAAACGCGATGGATCACGTATATGGCTACACAGTAATAAACGACATTAGTGCCCGTGACTGCCGCCGTGCCGGACAATGGATAGTTTCTAAAGGTCAGGATACCTTTGCCCCTATGGGACCGGTACTGGTTACTCGTGATGAAATTGCAGACCCACATAATCTTAACCTTCGCCTTACTGTAAATGGTGTAGAGAAACAGAATTCGAATACTAAATTCATGCTGTTCAACATCAACGACCTGATACATGATTTAAGTACAGTGTTTACTCTTGATACAGCCGATATCATCGCTACAGGTACTCCTGCCGGTGTTGGAGCAGGTCGCAGTCCACAGGAATTTATGTGGCCAGGAGACGTAGTTGAGGCTACAGTTGAAGGAATAGGAACATTAAGAAATACCGTAGTAGATTCTGAAGAGGTTTAATAAATAATAAAATGACTAAGAAAACATATAGAATCGGCCAGATAGTACCAAGTTCAAACGTTACTATGGAAACCGAAATACCTGCATTATTACGCTCGCGTGAAACTATCTCTCCTGAACGTTTTACATTCCATTCAAGCCGAATGAGAATGAAAAAAGTAACTAAGGAAGAACTTGAAGCAATGGATGCACAAAGCCTTAAATGTGCTCAGGAACTATCTGATGCTCGCGTAGATGTTATGGGTTATGCCTGTCTTGTAGCTATTATGAGTATGGGACGCGGTTACCACTGTGTATCTGAAACCAATCTTTACGAAGAAACAGTAAAAAATGATGCCCCTGCTCCTATTGTTACCAGTGCAGGTGCTTTGATAAACGGACTTAAAGTATTAGGAGCTAAAAAAGTAGCGGTTATTACACCTTACATGAAACCACTCACTCAGCTTGTTGTTGATTATATCGAACATCAGGGATTTGAAGTAGTTGACTCAATAGCACTCGAAATAGCTGATAACCTTGAAGTGGCTGCTCAGGATCCAATGAACCTGCTTGACATATACAAACGCCTTAATCTTGAAGGTGTAGATGTACTTGTTGTTTCTGCCTGTGTACAAATGCCTTCTCTTGAAGCTATCGACGCAATCGAAAAAGAAATTGGTATTCCTGTTACCTCTGCAGCAGTATGTACTACATACGAAATGCTTAAAAAACTCGGGCTTGACACAAAGGTTCCAATGGGTGGTGCACTCTTAAGCGGAAAATATTAAAATGAATCCCCTAAACAGAGGATTTTTAATTCGGATTTCGAAAGAGACATCTTTTAAAAAAAAATTGCAGCTGCACAAAATGCAGCTGCAACAATCAATATATAATAGGTATTCGGGGGGCGTTTGAATAGCAATAAATATTGCATTGAACTACTACAAATGTAATCCATTCCGGCATTCGAAGACAATTTTACATATAGACATATAATAGACAAAAACTCTATTTTAATACAAAAGCCCTGTTATTACTTAAAATAACAGGGCTTTTGTAATTATTAGAACATATAAATCAATAACGTTCGTTTGTTTCTTCAAAATCATCATCATCTGATGAGATAGATTGGTTCTGATCTTCATCAAGGTCGATATTATCATCCAGTAAATAGTCATCCTGATTAAAGGCATCAGAATTTTTACTGTTTCCTCCCATATCGTTCCATTGTCTTTTTCGGCTTTCGGAACTGAAATCTGTCTGATCTGAATTTATAGTTGGATCGTTTTCATGGGTATAAGTGATGCCGGGCTGCTCCATTGCCAGATATTTGTCGGTATCATCAATATCGTCAAAAAGTGGCTTATTTTTCGCTGATTCAGCTTTTTTAGAATGATTCTCAAATTCGTTGTTTGCGGTATTTTTGTTAGGATCTTTTTCCATGACATTCAATTTTTAAAGTAATAATATCGTACTTATCTCATTAAACTTCAGAAGCATCAGGTTATTTTTCAAAAGATTAGCCAAAAGTAAACTGCATGATACTTCTTCATTCTGTTCTTTTTCAGCTAGAAACTGAGCGGCTGCTTTTTCATAAGAAAGCGCATTATATTCGTTTGCATTTTCAGTGTGTAGGATAATACGTTCCATGATATGATGTTTTAAGGTGGTATAGCTTTTTTTGGATATTCTAAAGTTACTTACAAAAATTGTAATTATTGTATAAGGCTGTATTAAATTAAAGCCAATTTCTTTATGCTGCAAGTTTTTTCGGCGAACCGGCATTTAACTGGTGTCAATAACAGATTTACGATAAAATTTACCGAAGCATAACTGTTTCGTTATTCATCAGAATGGAATTGATAAAAAATACTTCCTATCATAACTCCAAGCCTATTTTTATAATCTTCAATCAGCCATTCGCGATAATTTTTTGTAGTCTTAGCTAATAGCTTGGCATAATGTTTTACACGATATTCTATATCAGGATCAAGCAATCTGGCCAGTTTTCGTGCTTCAGGTATTGTTTCTGAATTTTCAATACACATAATAGCATGCTGACGTATTGATTTATCAATAACCGCTTTGGGTTTATGCCTTTGTTCCGCAGCAAGACGAAATTCTTCTTCAACATCAAAAGAAATATCTGTGCTCTTGGCAAATCTTTCCCTCACTTCATCAGGCATACTGTACGTATGATAACTTTCTATTTCAGCATCAGTTCTTATGTTTTCAAGGAACTGTTCGGGATGCTTAAATATGTACTGCCAGTCAACAGGGTCACTCCATAATCCGAAACGCTGAGCGTTATTACCAAGATCAATAACCGTAAAAATGTCTTTATTAGGAAGCTTGCGCGAACCACGTCCTATCATCTGAAAATACAACGTCAGGGATCTTGTGGCTCTGTTAAGTATAATAGCCTCTACTGTAGGTTCGTCAAAACCTGTTGTAAGGATGGAAACCGAAGTAAGAATGGCATCAGGTGTTTTCTTGAACCAGGAAAGTATCTTTTTACGCTCAATTTCAGGTGTCTTATTATCAAGATGTTTGATAGGCAGTCCGGCAGCCTTGAAGGTTTCATATACATATAATGATGTATTGATACCATTATTAAAAATTAATGTCTTTTTGCCCTGAGCTCGTGACACATAAGACTGTAACAATAAGTCCTGCATTGCAGTACGTGAATACAATTCGTCAGATGAACTTACGGTATAGTCACCATTAATCCCCAGCTTAAGAGAAGTCAGTTCTACATCATAGCCAAACATTTGGGCATTCGCCAAAAAGCCTTTATTGATGAGAGATTGTATAGGTTCTCCAACTATAAGTTCTCCATAGGTCTCATACATTGGTAGTTCTATATTAGAACTTAACGGAGTAGCCGTAACACCCAGAAACAAAGAGTTTTTAAAAAATGTAAACAGTTTACGGAAAGAATTATAATGCGCCTCATCTACAATAACGAGCCCCACATAATCCATATGGAACTTCTTATCCTTAAGGCGATTATTCAGTGTTTCAACCATTGCCACATAACAGGAATAATCGTTGTTTTCCGGCAGGTCTTTTACGTTACTGTCTATAATGGTATTTTTTACACCAAAGCTTTTCAGCATTTGTGAAGTCTGCTTACTAAGCTCAATCCTGTGCGTAAGTACAAGTACCTTACGTTGGTATTTTTCGATAAAACGACGTGCTATCTCAGAGAATATAACAGTCTTACCTCCTCCTGTAGGCAGCTGGTACAAAAGATGGAAGTTATTAGGTTTTCCCTCAAACTTCTCAAATATTGCATCTATGTCGTCTTTCTGATAGTGGTACAGCTCTTTCCTGTCCTCAACATTTTCGTCTCTTTCCATGTAGGTATGATAATTTCCAAAAATATGGTATTTACTCACATTTTTCGTTATAGAAAATCATAATTCTTGCATCTTAATCAAAATTTAATGAAACATTGTGAAAAGGTATCATATAATCAGGGAGTTAATGAGTAAATTTGAAACAAGGAGTTTTTACCATGTTAAATTACAATGATACTTCGCTTACTGAAGCAACTGAAATTCAAAATAACTTAAGGCATAGCGTGTCTTTAGTAACTGATATTCAAAGCATCACCACAATAGCCGGTGGTGATATTTCACATAATAAAGATACTGATGTAGTATATGCAGGCATTGTGGTATTGAGTTATCCCGATATGCAGCTTCTCTCCTATTCGCTGGTAATTTCCAGAACAACCTTCCCTTATGTACCCGGATTTCTTGGATTTAGGGAAGTACCGGCATTATTAGAGGCATGGGAGCAACTGCCAACAAAACCTGATCTTATGATACTGGACGGACAAGGTGTAACCCATCCAAGACGTATGGGTATCGCCTGTCATTTTGGAGTTTTGGCAAATCACCCTGCCATTGGCTGTGCCAAAAATATGCTTTATGGCAACTACAAACCTCTGGGACTGGAGAAGTTCAGCAGCAGCCCCATCATCAGCCAAAATGAACATATGGGATATGCTGTACGTACAAAAGATAATGTAAAACCCATTTACATCTCACCCGGACACAAAGTATCAGTTGAAGACAGCATAAAATTCATGAAACCCTGTATATTGAAACACCGGATTCCCGAACCCACAAGGCTTGCTCATGAAAAAGTAAACCTTTTCAGGGTCGGAAAACTTAAAGAAGGATATCATACTGTTGATATTCAGCCTGATTTATTTTCGGGGTTTTAGCTATTCAAAATTATCCCAGATCCTTTCAAACTCCTTACGGTTTTCCCAATATTGGCGATTCACTTCATCATTTATTTTAGCTATTCGCTCTTTAAAATCAGAAATCATTCCGTTTGCACTAACATATTCTACAACCTGCTTATAGGAATTAAGAATGCTTTTATAAAATGTTGAAGAACTGAATTCCTTTCTTTCAGAATAGGTTTGCGCAATCTCTATATTATAAAGCATCACATCAGCCACTACATAAGGATCCACTCCTATTGTCAAAAAGTGCTTTATGTATTTCTGTGCTGTAGAACGACGTAACTTAGGACGCTTTCCTTTTATAGGGAAATACTCATTTGCAATTTTAACCTTAGCTTCCTGCTCCAGCTTATCTTCTTTTGGATTGAATATAAAATCGTAGTACGTTTTCACTTCACCAAACTTTTCGTACAGCGATAGCAATTGTTCTTCTAATTCTTCTTTTGGCAATGATGCCAGGTACTTTTTTAGGTCTCGTTTACTCATCGTTATCAAAAATAAGCCTTAATTTTGCTAACAGCAATAAAATCTGAAAAAGAGTATTGGAAAACTAGATAAAATAGTATTTTTGCAATCCTTTTAAACAAAGTCAAAACTAAATAACTTTTACTGTGGAAAATCCGAGTGCACAAAAACTGATCAACAAAATACAGCTGGACCTTTTCAAAAAAGGTTTTGATGCAGAAATACTAATTGCAGATCTGAAAAAATTACGCGAATATTCCCTTGAAGAGCAAAATCCGGTACTTACTAAAGCGCTTCGCCTTACATATGAGCACCTTGAAGCTAACGGAGCTTTTCTTATCCCTATTCCGGACGATGAGCCTGTAGATGAAGATACCGAACTGGTAACTGAGGCTAACAACAGTAATGAGAACAATCTTGAAAGTCTTGAATACCTTATTTCATTATTTGGTGATCTTGGTAAAAAGAACAATCTTCTTGACCTTAGAGAATACAACAAAGCATTTTTAGCGTTCTAAATAATACCCTTAGTTATATAATACAAAAGCTGTTTGATTACCAAACAGCTTTTTTTATTGTTGTAAAAGAATTACCTTATTTTTTGTTTTTCTGCCTAAAGCGTATGCCCTACATTTGCAGTATTACAATTAACCTCTCTGTATGACACGTTTATTTAAAATCATCGCTACCCTTGAGGGTATTTCTCTTTTAGCTTTATTGTTTGTTGCTATGCCATTAAAATATATTTGGAACATGCCGGAGTATGTTCGCGTTGTAGGTATGGCACACGGGCTGCTTTTCATTGTTTATATCATTATTGCAAGCATGCTGAAATCCGAACTCAAGTGGCCTTTCGGTAAATACCTTATTATTTGCCTGGCTTCGGTAATACCATTTGGTACATTTTATATTGAATACAAGTATTTCAAAAACACCGAAAACGAAAATTCATAATTGTATAAATGGATATATTTAACTGGGCATACAACTTACTAAAAGGCATTGGCCTTGGTCATGTTACGGCTATATACATAAACCTGATAATAAATATTATTATCATAGGTGTACTGGCTTATGTTATAGACAAAATTGCCAAAAGAGTATTTGTTCTCGGCTTTATTATTTTAGCGCGAAGCACCAAAACCTCTTTTGACGATTTTTTGGTACGTAACAAAACCTCAAAGTTTATTGCCCATTTAATTCCGCTTTATTTCATTTATAAAACAGCGCCTATTGCTTTAAAGGATTTTACCTACTGGGAGTATATATTCTCAAAGGGTATCACCACTTGTATAATCCTTATCAGCCTTTGGATTGCCCGAAGCATCTTTAATGCCTGGGGTGATTACCTGAAGCAAAAACCGGATTATAACGACAAACCTATCGATAGCTACGTACAGGTAGTGATGCTTATATTATGGATTTTTGGGATGACAACCATAATCCTGATGCTTTTTGATATCAAAATGGATAAGCTATTAGCTACATTCGGAGCTATTTCTGCGATCGTAATTATTGTATTCAAAGATACCATACTTGGGGTTGTTGCCAGTATACAGGTTACTGTAAACGACATTGTACGCATTGGTGACTGGATAACTATCGAAAAATTTGGTGCGGATGGTGATGTGATTGAAATAAATCTTGCTACTGTTAAAGTCAAGAATTTTGACAACACAACAACTACAGTTCCTACCTACAGCCTTATTTCCGATTCATTTAAAAACTGGAGAGGAATGCAGACTTCTCCCGGCAGAAGGATCAAGCGCCATATTCTAATCAAGGCGAATACTGTGCGATTCGTTCATAAAGACGAATTGGCAGAATTCAAAAAAATACATTTAGTTTCCGGCTATATTGAGCAAAGGCAACATGACATTGACCGTTATAACGAACAAAACGGCATCGATAAATCGTTATCAATAAACGGACGAAATCTAACCAATCTGGGAATTTTCAGGAAGTATATCAATAACTACATTGAAACACATCCGGGAGCCAATAAAGAAATGACCATTATGTGTCGTCATTTACAGCCTACAGAAAAAGGGATCCCTATTGAGATTTACCTCTTTACATCTGATAAACGCTGGATAAACCATGAATATATCATGGCCGACATCTTTGACCACATTATCGCTTCTGTGGCCTATTTTGACCTTGAAATATTCGAATTGCCTTCCGGTAAAGGCTACATTGATGCTTAAGGCTTAACGATCCTGTCTTTTACGTATTCTATTTTCGTTTTTCCGTGAGCAGAAGGACGTCCAAAACTATCCAGGTTAACCATCGTGATATTATCAACACTGATAATCTTTTCGTGTGTCATTTTGTTACGAACCTCAGACCTGAGCACTAATGAAGTCGTACCAAAGCGTACCACATCAATACCTATCTCAACGATATCACCCTGTTTGGCAGAGCTCATAAAGTTGATCTCCGACATATGTTTTGTTACCACACGCTGGTTTTCAAGCTGTATGATAGAATATAGTGCTGCTTCTTCGTCAATCCAGGCCAGCGAGCAGAAATAGGCCCTTGAAGGCCTTGCAGCAAGGTGGCTGCAAGGCCTGCTCGACAGCCGCAGGCAGG
>QFQM01000584.1 GCA_003243255.1 Flavobacterium psychrophilum
GCATGACCGGCAAAAGGAAATGCGGCAAAACCAGACGCTGAATGCCGGAATTGAAACCATCAATAAAAACGAGTGGAACAGCTTTAAGGATAAGGTAGTTAAAATACAGGACAGATTAAGGATCGTTTCATTTGCCTTGCAGGCGATCCCAACGGGAGTTGCGATGAGCAGGGAGATTGGTAAGATCACTCAAAACCAGGCTGCCATTATTGACGAGATCAGCGCCGCACCTTACTCCATTGTGGCTGTCCTGCCTTCGGAAGTACAGTATGTGGATGATTTACAGATGGTAACCCGCTTAATCACCGGAATTATCCTCTCTTATGGGGCAATCAATCAAATGGAAAAATCGGAACGAAAGATTTTATTGGATTATGCGCTGTGTGAAGTCAAAACCCTGAGCCGGAATTCTACCTATATGCTTCTCAAAATACGGGATATTAAAGCCAAGGTACTGCGCAATAAAAGAGCTTTCCAGTATTACGTCAACAGGGATAAGCAAGTGGTGGAAAACATTATGAAGAACATTAAATCCTTTTAATAAAAAATGAAAAATATACTAACCTTCGGAATTGTAGTGTTTTCTACGGTTTCTATAAAAAGCCAGCAGATCGTGATCAATGATAAATTACTGTCCCAGATTACCGTCAATCACGGCGTTCGTTTAGGAAGTGAACAAGCCTTTTTGAATTCTTATGAAAAGCAGACTGAACTGTATAACGAGATCAAAAATAAAACGGCCCAGGTGATTGCCATTCAGGAATATATCTACCAACAGCTTAAAAATGTTAATTCAGCCCTTACCCAAAGTAAAAAACTTGCCTATCTCTATCAGTATTTAGGAAAAATCGTAAGCAACTCCAATAAAATGCTGGATTTATCGATGCAACATCCGGAATATGCTGTACTAGTTTCAAAATATTATTTAGCCATAGGAGAGCAAACACTGAAGCTCCAGCAGGAGGTCACTCAGGATATCCTGAATGAAAACAAAGATTTTCTTATGGATGCTATGGATCGGGAAATGCTCATTGAAAAGGTACTGACAAGGGTCAGGAATATCAACGGCAATATTCTCTATATCATTTTACGGCTACAGAATGCAAAGAAGATCCCCTATCTCTATCAGGTCCATGTACTTAGGAATTACATCAATATCGACAGAGCCATAGTGGGAGATATTATTCAGAAATACAAATACATTTTTAACTAAAACAATGGAAAATTTATTTATAAAATTAATCAGGCTGCAATTTTTGCTTGTAGCTGCTGTCGTTTCCGCACAACTGAGTGTAAAACGCCTCAATGACCCTGCTATTGTCGCTCAGCATAAGCGAATGGTTTTTGAAAGCTGGGGAGACTGGCGCCCGTACCCTAAATATTTCCTGGGAGTTCAGACCAATTTTGCCTATGCCACGGTATGGGGGCTGTGGGCTCCCAAAATCAACAGGGATTATAAGGATGGAGACGACATAAGACCCTTAAAACCTACGGGAGTACAGAATCAGCGATTCGCTCAATTGAAATATGAGGAAGAAGAAGCCAAAAAAATAAAATCTGCTTCCGATACCATTTATAAAAGGAGTGTCCAGGACTTTGCCCATTGGACTTCTACTACCGTAGATGCCGATCCTCTTTGGCTATTGTATTACAAGCGCATGTTAAAACCCATTACTGAATTTCCTGATACCCCGCAGAATTTTGTGGAATGGAG
>QFQM01000585.1 GCA_003243255.1 Flavobacterium psychrophilum
CGGCAATGCCGCCGGGCGGGTGGACGATGATGTGCTGGCACACCTCCGGGCCTTCGGCATACAGGTGCTTCTGCACTCTAAGTGGGCCTAGGTGGCGTCTCTGCACTGGAGTGGTGCGTTCGCCGTGGCGCGCGTAGGCCAGCTCCAGCTCGGCAGGCCAGCTTGGCGTGAACAGGGCGGCAGGCAGATTCATGTTAAGGCAGGGGGTCCGCAGGATAGTTGACCGAGTGGGCAAGCAAGAGGCGTGCCCTGAACCAATTCGGTGCGCCTTTGCGCCTGCCTGCACCTGTGGCCAGTCGCGCTGCTGCATCTGGCTCTGCCTATCGCGCATGGCCAGCTCTAGAGTCGGGCGTCGATTCGTGTGGAGCGCTCATGTTCACCTTTATCGCCTTTGCCGCAGGCCTGGTGCGCGGCTACAGCGGCTTCGGTTTTGCCATGCTGATGGCGCTCGGACTGATGCTGCGACTGCCGCCGGCCGAGGCCGTGCCGGTGGCGCTGATTCTCGATGTGGCCTGCAGCGTGACGCTGTGGCCGGCGGCGCTGCGCGCCGTGCATGGGCGCGTGCTGGGGCGTCTATTGGTCGGCATGCTGCTGGCAGTGCCGCTGGGCGCCTGGCTGCTGCTGTGGCTGCCGGCCCACATCATGGCACCGCTGGTGGCTGTGCTCTGTTTATGCGGTGGCGTGCTGGTGTTGTGGCGACCGTCCGTTGCCACGCCGGTGGGCCAGGGCATGGCCTGGTTGGCGGGGCTGGCATCCGGCCTGGCGACCACCCTGGCCTCGGCCGGCGGCCCGCCCTTGATGATCTACCTGCTGCGCAGCGGCCTCGACGCCCGCCAGTTGCGCGGTACGGCAGTGCTGTTCTTCCTCGCCAGCAGTGGCGCTGCGCTGATCGGGTTGGGCCTTGCGGGTGTGTTGAACGGCGCGCTCTGGCGGCTGGCGCTGGAGCTGGCATTGCCGGCGTTGGCCGGCAACCTGCTCGGCCAATGGCTGCATCCGCGCTGGCAGCCGTTTTCGCTGCGGGTGCTGGTCGGTGGTTTGCTGGTACTGCTGTCGGTGGGGAGTCTGTTGCGGGTGTTGTGGGCGTAGGGCAGGGGCGTCATCAGACATGGGTGGCCTGGCGGGTTGCACCCGCCCTACGGTGAGTTTCGTCCTTCAATCGCGGTCGATGGCGAAGGGCGACCAGGCCTGGCGGCTCGGCATGATTTCCAGGCGGTTGATGTTGATGTGATCCGGCAGGGTAGCGACGTAGAAGATCTGCTCGGCGATGTCCTCGGCGGTCAGCGGCGTGGTGCTGCCGTACAGCGCGTCGGAGGCAGCCTGGTTGCCCTTGGTGCGCACCAGGGTGAACTCGGTCTCGGCCATGCCCGGCGCGATGTCGGTGACGCGTACGCCGGTGGATACCAGGTCGCAGCGCAGGTTGAAGCTGAACTGTTTGACGAAGGCCTTGCTGGCGCCGTACACGTGGCCGCCCGGGTAGGGCCATTCACCGGCCACCGAGCCGATGTTGATGATGCTGGTGCCCTTGCCGATTTCCAGCAGCTTGGGCAGTACCGCATGGGTGACGTTGACCAGGCCGGTGATGTTGGTGTCGATCATGGTGTGCCAGTCTTCCAGGGCGACCTTCTGCGCGGCCTCCGGAGCCAGCGCCAGGCCGGCGTTGTTGACCAGCACGTCGATGCGATCGAAGGGCGCTTGCAGGCCGTCGACCAGCGC
>QFQM01000115.1 GCA_003243255.1 Flavobacterium psychrophilum
CCATTATCTGTTACCAAGAATGGTGTTGTTCCACAGTTAGAAACAGCTGCAAAATCAAATGATGGCGAGAATAGAAAGGGAGTAAGGACCGGAGATTTTGTGATAAACAGTAGATCAGACCGCAAGGGATCAAGTGGAATAGCTTATCAGGACGGTTCTGTTTCACTTATTAACATCGTACTTAAACCTAGAAAAATTGAACCAAGATTTGCAGAGTATTTATTAAAGAGCTACTACTTCATAGAGGAATTCTATAGGTATGGTAAAGGCATTGTTGCCGATCTTTGGACAACTCGCTATGATGACATGAAATCAATGATGATTCCCTTACCGCCCGCTGAAGAGCAAATTCGCATTGCTGACTTCTTGGACCGAAAAATATTAGAGATTAAACGGTTTGTTTCAACAAAAGAGAATACAATAGCTCTGTTAATAGATCGATTGGAAACAAAAAAGGAGTTTCTGTTGAATAAATTTGATGGCGGAAAAACATTGAAATTAAAGTTTGAAGTCAATCTATTACCGGGTTATGCTTTTAAAAGTGAGATTTTTGCAGGGACTGAATCTGGTGTTCGTTTACTTAGGGGCATAAATGTAAACCCACATAGTATCAATTGGAATGAAGTGGTTTATTATCCCTTCAACAAAGCGAACTCGTTAAAGGATTTTCTTCTTAAAGAGGGCGATATCGTGATCGGAATGGATCGCCCATGGGTAAATCAAGGAATAAGAGTTGCTAAAATTAGCAAAGAAGATGCCGGCTCATTACTCGTTCAACGTGTAGCTAGATTAAGAGTAAAGAATAATTTAGATCAAGATTTTCTGTATGTATTACTTCACGGAAAAAAGTTTCAGCAGTATTTTGACCCAATTTTGACGGGCATAAGCGTTCCCCATATCAGCGGAGATCAAATATTAAATTTTGAGGTCAACATACCCGATAAGGCTTCACAGGTTTCAATAGTAAATGATATTGAAGATGATCAGCAATGGACAGATCGAACCATATCACAAATAAAAAGGGAAATTACTCTGATAGAGGAGTATCAACAGGCGACAATTAACGAAGCTGTCACAGGGAAAATTGATGTAAGAAGTAAAATGCTTGTTTATGACTGAAAGATTTGATTCGGAAACAGAACGCTTAGTTTATAATCAATTTCTTGGTGCCTTTTCGAACTATCCAAATTCCGGGTTAATTCTAAAGCCGTTGGATAAATGGGAAACTGCATTGTTAAGAAGAGAATTTGACCTGGTTATCTACAAAGGTTCAAATCCACTAGCCGTTGTTGAAGTTAAGGGATCGTTTACGAACAAAAACATTCTCGCACGCGCAACAGATCAAGTCAGATCAGCACTAACGATAACGAGCGCACGTTTTGGTATTGCCACCGATAGCATCACCTTCTACTTTTACGACAGGGAGAATTTCGAAGCCGATTTTGTTGCGATGAGCTTTGATGACATTGTTCTGAGGTTGGTTGACGTCAAGCATATCAATATCACGGAACGGGACAAAGAAAAAGTGGCGGAGATTATCAGTGAAGTGATCCAACGCCAAATGTCCGAGCGTAACGAGTTGAATGACTTACTGGATAATAGGTCACTCATTTCAAATATTGATTTCGATCAAAACTCCAATTCCTTTTACTTCCTCTCGAAAGACGCTGGTATTAATTCCTTCGAGAATCAGTTTTTCATGCGAATGTTTGGCCAGTTCACTGAAAAGACGATTTGTCGTTACACAACCATGAACACAATATTCAGTATGTTAAACTATCTATCCTTCCGAATGAATGGATTGGTGGGAATGAACGATAAGTCAGAGGTCAATTATGTTGAGTCATATTTAGCTGGAAATGAAAAGCCATTGTCCAAACAACATCACAGTTCGATCACAGCGATCAACAATCGGTATATAACATCCTGTACAACGATAGCAAACAAGGATAACTTAACCCTTTGGCGACTTTATGCAGATGATAGCCGAGGTGTATGTTTAGTTTTTAATACTGTTGACACCAACCTGAACAGTCATGTCTTGCTGCAGAAAGTAAAATATGCTGATAAAGATGGAAAACACACAGAGCTCGAACTGTTAAAGGAAATCAGGAGACAGGTTGTAGAGCTGACTGGTTTTCCCTTCGAATTTAAAAACTTAGGCTACTGGAAACATTTCTTCAAACCGTACGAATATTCAATTGAAGATGAAGTGCGACTTTTAATAATTGATGATCCCTCAATTCCATCGATCAAAAAAGATTGGGTTTTGACCTACACGCACTCTATAGTTAATCCAATTATTGACTTTCAACTGAATGGCAGTCGATTCCCGCTACACCTAAAAGAAGTATTGTTAGGCCCGAAATGTCCGGAGCAAGAAACAAATAAAGTCCAGCTTGAAGAATTAGTTCGAAGGAAGAGAAATGAAATCACAAGTAAAAATATTGATGCTGATTTGAAAGATTTAAAGGTTGAGATGTCTGGCATTAAACACTATCGCTAATATCCGATGAAGTTAAAAGTTGATTGGGAAGAAGAAATTAGGAAAATAATTTGGGCCTTTGTCAACTTGAGGACCAAGAGGAGTATTTGGGTTTGGGGGATCAGAGTTTTTACAATTTCATTGCTTACAGAGATTGGGGCTCTCTTCCTTCCGGAATCCTTAGAGCCAAACTATGCTGACATCAAGGACAAACTTGGATGGCTTCCAGCCGTAGCCTTAGCGATCTTAGTTTCTAAAATTCTCTTTCCTGGAGATTGGCAAGCTATCGTAATCAAGCTAGGTGTAATAATTCTATTCTCAGTATTCGAACTTGCCAACCAATGGATTAAGCACAAAAAATGGTCTCAGCTCAAAATTGACCAAGATTGGATTAGAACAACATTTCAAAAGCTTTATGACCCAAGTCTTAAGGAAAAATACATTAAAGAACTCCATACCAATACAATTTTTGAGAGTCAGCATGTAGGGCCTTTGCTCGTAACTTCCGAATACATCGATGTAATAGAAAGTCGAACTGTCAAAAACGAAGAATACTTAGGGGTAATTAAAAGGAATGTCTCGCTGCTTACTACATTCCTAGATCAACAGCAGTTTCAAGATGCAAATGAAGCAACCGAAATCCTAAATGAATATGTTTTACTTGTCGAAAGTTCCTTGGTGGCGCAGCGAGCTTTCATTCAACATGCAAGAAAAAAGGCAGTAAGTCAATTCAATTACGATTCAATTCCAAGTGTTGAGGTTTGCAACGAAAAAGGTGATCTGCTATATAATTTTCTGATCACGAAAACTCAGACTTGGATTCCGATTATTAATAATCAAGGTGCCAACGAAGCAAGGAGTGCATACGACTTCCTGACATATGAGTTTCATACCGCTGACTATGTTTATATAAATTCCAGAATACTAACATCTAAGGAGAGGGTAATTCATATTCATGGGAGTGCTGGAAGTGGAAAGACACATCTTGCTTGCAATCTAGCCGACAGCTATTTTAGCGCAAACCTTCCATTTCTTTTTGTACCCGCTACAAGATTTAACAACTACAACCAAGCTCTGGAGCAGCCGATCAAAACCATTCTCGGCATCCCTGCAGAGTATACTGTGGATAATTTCTTAGACAAGCTCAATGCTCTTGGAAATACACATAATTGTCGAGTGCCTATTATCATTGATGGCTTGAATGAGACAACTTTTGAGAACCAAGGACTTTCTCCAATTTGGCAAACACATTTAAACGGATTTGCACAGAGCATAGATCAGCGCGAAAACTTAGTATTGATCACGACATTAAGAACGACCTATCTCCAAATTGTTTTTGGAAATAACCAGGGCAATTGTTACGAATTGGAAGGCTTCACAGATGTCGATGATCTAGGAGCCTTAGCAAAAACCTATTTCGATTACTACAAAATTGATGCAGGAAATCTATCCATCCAAAATCTTTCCTTCTTTCAAAAGCCCATTTACATATCCTTTTTTTGCGAAAGGCAGAATCCCGATAGAAAAATACAGAAGCAGGTTGTGCTTACCGCTCACAGTTTTTATTCTCTTGTTGGAGAGTATCTTTCAGAGATAAACAATGAAGTATGCATTTCGCTTGGTAGAGTACCCGAGTCGAATCAAGTTTTGGATGGAATTTATAGAGTCGCAAATTTATTTTGGCAGAATAACAATGCGACTATCACATATCAGCAATTTTTAGAAACGGTTGATCAACAGCCGATAGCACAAATCCTATTGAATCAGTCAATTGCGCATAAACTTCTTGAGTATGGATTGCTTTTTTATAGAGATCACACCGATGTAGAAGTAGTTAGATTCACCTACCAATTGGTTGGGGGTTACTGCATTGCTAAAGGGATTCGCCAAACGAATGTGAATATGACCACATTCCTATCAGGTGCTGATTGCGCTCAGAAGCTGCTAAGTGACAATTATCAAGAACTACATGAGATGGCACCGGACATTCTACGAAATCTCACATACAATCTCAAAATTGAGGGAATACGAACATTTGACCTACATTATAGTGACAGGCTCTTTTCTCAGTATGTGACCTCATTGTTTGAAATTCCCAGCATTGAAATAACAAACAAAGACTTACTAATAATTGAAGATATATTCCACAATGTGCAAAATGCTCCATTGTTGCTAAAAGAAGCACAAAAACTTGATAAGATTATTAATCACAGGCTGAATTGGGAATTCTGGAATCGAGTACTGGATGATCTCGGCAAGCAATCTATTGATAGATTTTGGAGTAAACATATTCTTGAGAACGAGACATACTATACTCAGATCACAAGTGAATTTGAAAAACTTCTTAACACTCCTCAAATCCAAGAAACGCAACTCAGATTGTATGCACTCATTTGCAAGTGGATACTTGTGACGAATATAAGAGGTTTGAGAGATAAGGCTACACAAGCTCTGTACTTGTATGGGTGTAAATTCCATACCCAATTACATGAAATGACCAAAGGCAGCGTTCATCATTCTGATATTTACATTTATGAACGGTTACTCTTGGCAACCTATGGGGTCTGTATGGAGAAACAGAATGACACTCAGTTTGTTCAGCAGCACTTGAATATCATCTGTAAAGACTACTACGAAATCCAATTTTCCGAAACGTCCTTGTCAGCAACGAGCCATTTCATTGTCATTGACACCATCAAACACCTTATAGATTTAGCTGTCCATAAAGGCGCCTGCACTCTTTCGGCTCCTGAATTGGATAGGGTATCAAACTATCAATTTAACGTCCCTTTCGATTTTCGATTGCCGCCTTTCAGTGAACGCAAGGCTCTGATTAGGTCGGCAAACAATGGATACATTGTTAGTCACCCCTCTCCATACGCAATGGACTTTATTATCTACACCATTAATCGGCTCTTTGATTCAGGTGATGATGATAAACCAAAAGAACATGCGCGAGCAGTAGCTAAAATCTATAGCCGAATAATTGAATTAGGGTGGGATGAAAAAATCCTGAACCAAAAACCGTTTTTTGAAAGTCGGTCGGAGCTTAGTGATTGCAAGATCGATCGAATGGGCAAGAAATATTGCTGGATTGCATACTTTGAATATGCTGGATACCTATTATCAAAAGGACAGCTTAAGATCCGTTCCGAAGATGGTGAGGATAACTATTATAGGTTATCAGATATTGAAATTGATCCTAGTTTCCCTCATCCAGAAATTTCTAAACAGAAATTGTTCAGAAAAAACTTGTTGCTATGGAGAATTCCATGGATGATGAAACTTACTAAGAGATTCAATCGCGGAATAAGCTGGGCAACACTAAAATATACGAAGAACTTAATTTCATTGGCTAATAAGAGATTTGACAACGCAGACTGTGTAATGCTATATGGGGATGTGAGTCAACTTTTAATTAAAGGCAAGTACGAAGTTCGATCCTTTATGTACCTACATGCCATCTTTATTCCCAACGAATACAAACAAGATATTCTCAAAAATCTTGTTTTAAAGGAAACCTCCGAAGAGTTTGACCCGCATTTTTCGCAGAATGTCAATCGTTCGTACGCAGGCGAACTTTACTGGGCAGATTCCATACTGAACTATCCATTAGAATCTGATTCCTACAAAGATTTGGAGGGACACCATCCTGGATTTGAGTACGAGCCGTCTACAATGGATTATATGTGGGAAGGTCAACATTCAAATCTTAACCCTGGCATATCATTGAACATCCCGACAAAAGCATTCGCTAAGAAATTTGACTTAAGAATCAAACCATCAACATTTGAAATTATAGACCAACATGGTAAGTCTGCTGTCTTTCTTTTCGAATATAAAGATGACAAGATTGACCAAGAATTTACATATGTCAATAGGGAAATGGTTAGTCAATATATTAAGGAGAAAGATTATTTTATGTTGTACGTAGTACTTCAAAGATCCTATGATCATGAGCTTTGGGGTGATCAAAGGAAGTTCACCTATTATCTACCTGATTTATGAAACACACAGACACGTCAGAGAAAGGATTTCAACACTTAATTAAAAGTGTATTAATGGCCAATGGGTTTACAGAGTTATTATCAAATGAATTTGATAGGGAATTCTGTTTGAACAAGGATACACTTATGTCTTTTATTCAAACTACCCAACCAGATAATTTTAAGTATATCCAGCAAAAAGGTGAACGCACATTTCTCGTAAGGTTAGACAAGCGGATTCAAGAAAAAGGAATCATCGAGACTTTAAAAAAAGGAGTTACATATTTCGATAAGACAATTGATCTATTCTATCCTCAGCCCAATTCTACTTACAATACAAGAGATCAAGTACGTTACGAGTCAAATATTTTCTCTGTAACGGAAGAGCTTATCTATACTTATAATAACAAGAATAGATTGGATCTGGCCATTTTTATAAATGGCCTACCCATCATTACTCTCGAACTTAAAAACGCATTTACATATCAAGCCGTTGAAAACGGAATCCGTCAGTACATGTACGATCGATCACCGAAAGACAAAATCTTTAATCTTGGTCGTTGCATGGTGCATTTTGCTGCCGACACCACGCAAGTTTATATGACCTCGGAACTTGCCGAAAAGAAAACTATTTTCTTTCCATTCAACAAGGGATTGAACGATGGCAAGCCTTATGCACCGTTTGGAGCAGGTAACCCTGTAAATGCACATGGTCAGAAATCTAGCTATCTATACGAGGATGTTCTAACCAAAGCATCTTTAGCAAATATCATTGAAAAGTTTGCAATGCTGATCGAAGTAACAGACCCGGAAACAGGTAAGACGAAGCGAGTGCAAACATTTCCAAGGTATCATCAACTCAAAGTTGTCACTGAAATACTAAAAGATTGTAAAAACACAGGAATAGGTAGTCGTTACTTGATACAGCACTCCGCAGGTTCGGGAAAATCAAACTCGATTGCCTGGCTTGCGCATCAGCTAATTGGGCTGTATGACAAGACGAACACAATCCCCCTTTTTGATAGTGTGATTGTAGTTACCGATAGAACAGTTCTTGATGAACAAATTCGAGAGAACATTAAGCGCTTCGCGCAAGTGAAGAAAATTGTAGAAGCTATAACCGGTGAAGCAAAGCATATCAAAGAACTTGACCCGTCCGAGGAATCCTTCAGCAAGACAACGCACATGAGGCTAGCTCTTGCCAACAACAAAAAGATAATAACAAGCACTGTTCAGACATTTCCCTTTGTACTTAATGTCATTCAGGACATGTCAGCGAAGAAAGTAGCCATTATTATAGATGAAGCACACAGTAGTCAAAGCGGATATGCTGCTGCCAGTCTAAATGCTGTGTTTTCAGATAAGCAAATTGAAGAACTCCCAAAAGATGATGAGGGGAATATTAGCACGGAAGACTTAGTGAATTTCTTAATTGAATCGAAACGGATGCTTCCCAACGCGAGTTATTTTGCATTTACTGCTACTCCCAAAAATAAAACCCTTGAAACTTTTGGGGCACCAAATCCTTACAAGGATGAGCACGGTGAGCAACACATCAGATACTTGCCATTCCACACTTATTCAATGAAGCAGGCTATTGAAGAAGAGTTCATTTTGGACGTTTTAGAAAATTACTCCACTTGGCAATCGTTCTATAAAGTAAAAATGGAAGAGGGCTCCCCCTCTGAACAAGAGTTCGACACACTAAAGGCAAATAAGAAGATTAGGTCTTATGTTGAAGGTCATGAACTTGCCATTATTGAAAAGGCTAAAATTATGATTGATCATTTCAACAATCATGTAAGGAAACGAATTCAAAATAAAGCAAAGGCAATGGTTGTGTGTAAATCCATTGAATCTGCAATGAAATATAAGGATGCATTTGACAGCCATCTCCAAGAAATTAATTCATCCTTTAAAGCTATTGTAGCATTTTCAGGTAAGAAGAAGCACTATAAAACTGGCGAAGAACTGACAGAGGAAAAAATGAATAAATTCCCTGACAACCTGAACGACATTCCAAAGCAGTTTAAAAAAGACGAATACAAATTTCTAATTGTTGCAGAGAAATATCAGACTGGCTTCGATGAACCATTGCTCCACACCATGTATGTGGATAAACAGCTTTCGGATATCCAGGCGGTGCAAACTCTAAGTCGACTAAACAGGGCATATAAACCACACAAGAAGGACACTTTTGTGTTAGATTTTTACAATAGCGTTGATGAAATCAGAGAAGCCTTTGAACCTTTCTACACGACTACCATTTTAAGCAGAGAAACAGATCAAAATAGATTGAACGATCTTCAGGAGGAGCTTGATGAGCGACATATATATGATCGTGATCAGGTTGAAGGCTTCTTCAAAAAATACTATGCAAGTGCAGATCGTAGAGAGTTAGATGCCATTATTGAGGGAGTGGTCAGAAATTTTAACGAAGAACTTATTCAAGATCAACAAATTGAATTTAAGTCAAACGCAAAATCGTTTGTCCGAGCTTACGGTTACTTAGCTAAGATAATGGACAGCAGTTATCCTTACTGGGAAATGCTGTGGCTATTTCTAAAGCACCTCATTCCTCATTTAAAGGTTGAAGATGACTCACCAGACGAGAATATTCTCGATGTAATAGATATGGAGAGTTATCGGATCAGTAAACAGGGTTCTGAAAGAATTACTCTACATGATGATGGAAGAGAAATAGATCCTATTCCGGTTGACATTGGTGGGGGAAGAATGGAATCACGTTTTGATACATTAGCAAACATCGTCACTTCATTCAATCAACGATTTGGAAATATTGACTGGGGAGCTGGTGTTGACTCAACAGAAGCAGAAAAGATTCTTACGGAAACCATCCCTCAAAAGCTAGCGGAAGATTCGGATGGCTTACTCGCAATATTAAATTCCGATAAATCAAATGCGCGTGAAGAATCGAATAATCTTGTCAGGACATTAATGCAAACCTTGATGTTTACAAATACAGGTATCTACAAGAAGTATGCAGACGACCCCAATTTTCGTGACAGATATCAGGAGTTTATTTTTGACTTACTCTGGAAGAAATCACGAGATAACCAGAGTCGAATTTAGTTTGTGGCCGCAATAACTACTCCTAGTAGTATAAATGTAAGTAGTAGGGTACCCGCCAGCTCATCATTACTATTCTTTATTGTACAAAGAGTAGGCGATACTGAACCAAAAGCAAAGGGTACCCTTAGGACTCCAGATGTATAGCTAATCACGGGGGTTTGAGTATTACCCATGCTTTTCAATACCTTTGGAACATGGGCCAAAATACTTTTTATTGAACAGGGAGAATAGTCAGTATCTGTATTCATTCTTGTTGACACATGCATAAGTGCCTGCGTAAAATATCCACCGTTGGGGCTGTCATATGAATACTTGCCCTCCTGTGTTGCATGCACAATGAGTGATCCGTGAGGAGACATTGCAATACACTCACTAAATAATTCATAGGCTGGAGCCCCTTCGAAGTGATCGATAGAATCTTCAAATGCGGGTATTCCAGATAGTCCGGGAGCCAAATAATTTCTGCAGGCATCGACCAGTACCAATTGTCTCGGGCTTTCATTCAGCAGTTGCCAATCAGGTATGTTACCATCCCTTAATGATATCATTCTGTTATTGGAGAGTATATCAGTATACCCATGACCAGAGAAGTATATTAGGAGGTAGTCTGCTAATAGTGCCTGGATAATATTTACTGTCTCATGAACAGACGGATTATCTAGCAATATTATCTCATCTCTTTTCCATGCCCCACCTTTGTTAGATTGCAGGAATCGACTCATTTGCTGGAGATCTTTTTTGACCCCACGCAAAAAAGTACTGCGCTTGCCAGGGCATCCAATTAATACTGCTTTTCGAGTAATATTTTGAAAACGGATCATGCTTCAGCGGATTGTTCAGTTATTCTTTGATATTCAAATCCAATTGGTCGAATAGCTACCTGTGTATCAAGTAACACATCTAAATCTTGAGGGTCAGATTCGGGTGAAACGGCCAACTCATTGCATTCAATTTTGTCTGTCCTGGTTATAGCATAAATGAAAACACCAAATAGTATCAGGAACAAAAACATTCCTATTGACTTCATAATTCTAAAAGTAGATTTCTTCATATTAGTTATTGTTTAATACTGGCGTTATCTCATTTTCATTCATCCAAGCGATTGCGTTTAAGATATCTTTCTCCGGAAACCGTTTCTTTTTCTCATCCCAATCGTAGAAGTCCTTGATTAGTGAAGCATCATTAACAAGTTTGTGGTTGTCTAAGTACTCCTTCCATAAGTAGAATATCGTTGCAACAATTTCGCAAAAGTCGGATTTCTGTTTTCTGAATAGACTTAGTATCCGCGCAATACCGTCAGAAGAGTTTCTGAAATACCTTCCATAATAAGTCCGATACTCATCTAGTTTCTCTCCTGGATGATATCGATATCCATAATCAGTCTTTGTAACAGAAAACCATTTTCGGTTTTTGAATTCTGAGTCAATTGAATACATCTGCTTTGGATCTAACGGCCCTGCCGCATACTTGCCATATGCGGAGCTTAGCTTCATGTTGCATACATGATCACATAAGAGAAATACCTTTACAAACTTCACGTGACCAAAGGTTGGTTCTTCATGAAGTTGATAAGCAATCTCCGCAGCAAGGACTAACTTTTTGAAATAGTCGTTTTTTATTTGCGCTGGAGTTTTTGAACTCTTTACTGAAGCTTTTGCTTTTACAAGCGCAGCTTTTTGTACAGACACCTCTGGTTTTTTAACGGCTTGCTCACCATGTAAAAAAGAAGGCCGCTTCAAGTGCTCAGGAAACATCACTTGTGTTTTGCCAAATATCTTATTGAATTCTTCAAGCTCTTCGTCATTTGTAGGCAACAAGTATCCAAATCTCTTCATATCAGCTTGAAGATTACTTTTCTCGTTAGGGGTCAAATCCTTCATTTCGGTTTTGCCTTTCGTTTTTCCCATGTTTTAAATTTTACAATTTCTCAACCCTTCTAATGCTCGTTGTTTCGCTTTACGAATAGCAGAAGAAGTTACATTGTATTTCGCTTTTAAAGTTTCCAATGCCTCATCGGGCAAATGGTCCGTATTTCGTTCTTTGAATTCGCTTTTATCCAAATTGTTTTTCATCTCCTTTGGAACAGCACATAAACCTAAATCACTCTTGATTTTTAGTAATTCTATTTCTTTATCAGAGATGTGATCCCCTAGTTCTTCCTTGAGAGTTCCATTATCAAGACAAGTGAAGAGGACCTCCTTGGACATAGCATTCAGGTTGTTCCAAAAAGTAGAAAATTTCAACTTGTCGTAGGTTTGTTTGTTCGTTTTTCGATCAGCTATTTCACCAGTCTTGGTCTCTATTAATTGTTCAAACTTGTAACCAACCAGCGCTTTTTTCTCCATCTTGGATTCATCTGCTAGCTTCAGTAGTTTATTGTTTGCAATTACTGATAACCAATTTAGGAGCACTTTTTCACACTCAATATCATCCCAATCTTCACAAGACTCAAACGTTTTCAATTTTTCAAAGGCAGTGAGAAAGGTATCATTGAATACCTCTTCCATCCTTGCCTCCCAATCCGGTATTCCACTATATAGTTTTGATGCAGCTTTTTTTAGTCGATCATAAAATTTGGGACCAAGGCAATTATAGAATTTAGTTTTAAGCCGCTCGTCTTGTTCGTCATCCTGACAGTCAATGAACAATTCCAGGAGAACAACTAAGTTCCCCCTTCCATCGTCCAACTTCTGTTCTTCCAGTATTTCCATTTAGACGTAGTCTTTTTTACCACTTAATACCTAAGCGTGACATAACAACATGGGTGGTAAAACCTTGGTTTAACGTCACGCTTCCGCATTTAAGGGCAAACAAAAGATAATGATATGACAGCAGAAATTGAAATCATCGACTTGGAGGCTTACTCAAAAGAAGGAAAGCCTGTTCCGAAAGACAAAAAGTACCGCATTAAAATTGACCGAGAGGTTTTTGTGGTAGAAAAGGAGTGCATGACCGGGCGCGAGCTCCTTGTTTTGGCTGGTAAAAATCCTCCCGAAAAGTACCAGCTAAACATGAAGTTAAAAGGAGGAAAAGTGGACCCTATCAACCTGGATGAAAAGGTTTGCTTTACAAAACCCGGAGTGGAAAAATTCATGACACTTCCACTCGATCAAACAGAAGGTCAAACTCGAAAACAGTTTGACCTTCTTGAAGAAGATTTAGAGTTTCTTGATAGTTTGGGTCTCCTTTGGGAGACCCTTTCTGAATCAACAGGAAGGTGGATTCTTATTCATGATTATCCAGTTTGCGAAGGGTATAATATAGAGAGGCTAACGGTAGCCATAAAAGTTGAGCCGGGCTATCCAAGGACTCAACTTGACATGGCCTATTTTTTTCCAGCGTTGTCACGAAGCGATGGGCAAGCAATTGGTGCAACATCAGTCCAACAAATTGAAAGCAAGTCTTACCAGCGATGGTCACGCCACCGCACTGGTCAAAATCCATGGAGAGAAGGGATTGACAACTTAAGTACTCATATGAGCTTAGTGAGTTATTGGTTCAAACAGGAATTTGAAAAGAAACCCAATGCAGTACCAGCTTAGTATCTCAGGATTTCATTATGACCTTGTAAGGAATCATCTTTTTCCGGGTGACAATTTAGAGGCAGTGGCGGTTGCTTTATGCGGTCGACTTAGCAACAACCGTATCCACAAGCTCCTCGTCCAAGAAGTTGTTTACATTCCTTATTCAGAATGCCAACGGACTCCAGATTTCATATCCTGGCAGACTGAAAGAATAGCACCTTTAGTGGAGAAAGCAGCAAAATATAATTATGCTGTTGTAAAAATTCACTGTCATCCGGGTGGCTATGAACAATTTTCTTCTTTAGATGATGATTCAGACACACGCCTGTTTTCATCGGTCTTCGGTTGGACAGATTCCGACTCTCCACATGGCAGCTGTGTGATGTTGCCTGATGGAAGAATTTTTGGGCGAGTTTTCTTTCCCGACTTGGAAACAGAAAGTATAACCAGAATTACCGTTGCCGGAGACAATATCAAAATTTGGGATTACACCGGTAATGCCAATGATCAATTAGAGATTGGCAAGAGGACAATCCAAGCATTTGGAGAAGGTACGCGGCTGTCAATTTTGAAATCTTTTTTTAGCATTCTCTTCTTTAACGATGGTACCCTCAAACGGATTATTCTCCAACTTAACGCCTTGCTG
>QFQM01000116.1 GCA_003243255.1 Flavobacterium psychrophilum
CCGATAAGTATTTTAGTTTTCAGGGAGGAGTAGCTTTTTTCAGGCAGGCTAAAAAGGTAGGGCGGATCAATCCGAAAGGGGAAGTAGTGCTGGAGCCTAAATATGATATGATAAAAGAGTTTGAAGGTAATTATGCCCGCGTAAAGAATAATGACCGTTGGGGAATCATCGATAAAACCGGAAAACAAATTGTTGAACCTGTATATGAAGAGATAGGGAATTACTTTAAAGGAGTGACCTGGGCAAGGAGGGGTAAAGAGTTTGGACTGATTATTGGAGGGCAGTTTAAAGTTATTGAAGGTGCCGATAAAATTTGGGATTTTGAAAATCAGGATAATACCTATGTGCGTAAAGGAGGCAAGATAGGATTTGTTGATACTAAAGGAAACTGGATCATTGAGCCTAAGTTTGATAAAGCAAGGGCTTTTAATAAAGATCTTGCGCCGGTATGCATAGGCAGCAAATGGGGGTACACAAATGTTCAGGGAAAAACGGTTATTGAGCCTGTTTATAATGATGCAGAAGTATTCAGTAATGATGGCCTTGCACCGGTTAAAGAAAAAGACTGGGGTTTTATTGATACTAAAGGTAAAATGGTAATCCCTACCAATTACAGCATAAGCATTGCATTTAGCTTTTTGAGCAGCGATGCAAAAGGATTTGTTAAAGGTGTAGCCAGAGTGAAGAATAATGGTAAATGGGGTTTCCTTGATACAAAAGGGATGCTGCTGGGCAATCAGTGGTATGAGAATGCAGAATTATTTAATTAAGAGATAACAAGGAATGAAGTGTGCATTAGTTACAGGTGGCTCAAGAGGAATTGGCAGTGCAATTTGCCAAAAACTTGCTGCCGATAGCGATTACCATATACTGATCAATTATCAGTCGAACGCAGCAGCTGCCGAAGAGACTCTGAAAAAGGTTGTTGAAAACGGAGCTACCGGCGAACTTATAAAATTTGATGTGGCTAATGCCGATGAGGTTAAGACTGCGCTGGGGCAATGGCAGGAAAATAATCCCGATGCTATTGTTGAGGTTATTGTAAATAATGCCGGCATAACCAGAGACGGACTTTTTATGTGGATGTCTCAGGACGACTGGTCGAGTGTTATCAATACAAGCCTTAACGGATTTTATAACGTAACTAATTTCTTTATACAGAAACTGCTTCGCAACAAGTACGGAAGGATAATCAATATGGTTTCTGTGTCGGGTGTAAAAGGTACACCGGGGCAGACCAATTATTCTGCGGCTAAAGGTGCTGTGGTTGCAGCTACCAAAGCCCTGGCTCAGGAAGTGGCTAAGCGTAATATAACAGTTAATGCTGTTGCTCCCGGTTTTATTAAGACCGACATGACCGGAGAGCTTGATGAGAAAGAACTTGTAAAAATGGTTCCAGCAAACCGTTTTGGTGAGGCGGAAGAAGTGGCCGATCTGGTGAGTTTCCTGGCATCAAAAAAGGCAGGTTATATTACCGGTGAAGTAATAAATATAAACGGAGGAATCTATTCATAAAAAAATACAACAACCCCCAAAGAACAAAAGATGGAAAGAAGAGTGGTTATTACCGGAATGGGAATTTATTCCTGTATTGGCACATCGCTTGACGAAGTGAGAGAATCGTTGTACAGCGGTAAATCGGGTATAGTGATTGATGAAGAAAGAAAAGATTTTGGGTTCAGATCCTCTTTAATCGGTATGGTTCCAAGGCCGGACCTGAAAGAAATGCTTACCAGAAGACAGCGCATAAGTATAGGGGAAGAAACCGAGTATGCTTATATGGCTACAATTCAGGCATTGAAACAGGCGGGTATTGACGATGATTTTTTAGAAAAGAACGAAGTAGGTATCATGTACGGAAACGACAGTGTTTCTAAAGCGATTATTGATGCTACCGATATTATACGTGAAAAGAGAGATACGGCACTAATAGGTTCGGGTGCGATTTTTAAATCGATGAACTCTACAGTTACCATGAATCTCTCTACCATTTTTAAGCTTAGGGGTATTAACCTTACGGTGAGTGCGGCATGTGCCAGTGGATCGCATTCGTTAGGGATGGGATACTATCTGATAAAAAGCGGGCTTCAGGATGTTATCATCTGCGGGGGCGCACAGGAAATCAATAAATATGCTATGGGTAGTTTTGATGGCCTTGGTGTATTCTCTCCTGATGAGGCAGAACCTGCTAAGGCATCAAGGCCTTTTGATGCTTCCCGAAACGGACTTATCCCGAGTGGCGGAGGCGCAACGCTTATACTGGAGAGCTATGAGTCGGCAGTAAAAAGAGGTGCAACTATTCTTGCCGAAGTTATAGGTTATGGTTTCTCCTCTAATGGAGGGCATATCTCTACACCAAACGTAGAAGGCCCTGCAAGCGCTATGCAAAAAGCGTTACAGCAGGCAGGCTTACAACCGGAAGATGTTGACTACATCAATGCGCACGCAACTTCTACTCCGGTAGGAGACGGTAATGAGGCAAAAGCAATTTATGAGATATTTGGAGGTAAGCCTTATGTGAGCTCAACCAAGTCAATGACCGGGCATGAGTGCTGGATGGCAGGGGCAAGTGAAGTGATCTATTCGGTGCTGATGATGCAAAATTCATTCATAGCGCCTAATATTAATCTGGAAACGCCTGATGAGGACTCTGCCAAATTAAATTTAGCGACTAGTACAATAAATAAAGAATTTAATATATTTTTGTCGAATTCTTTTGGATTTGGTGGAACCAATTCTGCTTTAATTGTAAAAAAATACTAAAAATGGACAAAGCCGTTATTATAGGTAAGATAAATGATTTTTTGGTTGATGAATTTGAGGTTGATGCCGATACAATAACACCTGATGCTAACCTGAAAGATACTTTAGGGCTTGACAGTCTTGATTATGTGGATCTTGTGGTTACTGTTGAGTCTAACTTTGGTGTAAAACTTGGTGAGGCTGACTTTGTGGGTATTGCCACATTCCAGAATTTTTACGACCTTATAGAGAATAAGCTGAAAGTGCTGCAATAATATGAGTGAATGGGACGGTAAGTCTAAGGGTAATCTCCTTGGGTATAAAATATTCGTATTTTGTATCAGGAACTTTGGGATAAGACCTTCTTACTTAGTTTTATATTTTGTTGCTACCTATTATTTTCTTTTCCTGAAAAAAACAAACAGGGTAACATTTTACTACTTCCACAACCGTTTAGGATATACCAAAGCTAAGGCTCGTAAAATGGTATTTATGAGCTATTATACCTTTGGCCAGGTACTCATAGATAAAACAGCTATTTCGGCAGGTATGCGCAATAGTTTTACCTATGAGTTTGACGGTATCCAACGCCTGCGCGATCTTTTGGCAGATAAAAAAGGAGGTGTGCTTATAAGTGCCCATATAGGCAATTTTGAGATTGCCGAATATTTTTTGTCTGATCTTGACGATAAATTCCAGATCAATTTACTGACTACCGATATGGAACATCGCGCCATAAAGCAGTATTTAGAAAGCATTGCTTCTAAATCGTCGGTTAAGTTCATCATCATAAAAGAAGACCTTTCGCATATTTATGAAATAAATAATGCCCTGGCCAATAACGAACTGATATGCCTTACAGGCGACCGTTATATGGACGGCGTTAAGCATATCACGCATCCGCTGCTGGGGGAAGATGCTAACTTTCCGGCAGGTCCTTTTCTTATAGCTTCGCGACTCAGGGTTCCGGTAGTATTTGTATATGTGATGAAAGAAAAGAAACTTCATTACCACTTATATGCAAGACAGGCTGAGGTAAAACACCGCGACGAAAAAGCACTTCTGGCCGCTTATGTTGAAAATCTTGAAGGTATGCTAAAAAAGTATCCGTTGCAATGGTTTAACTACTTCGATTTCTGGCAGTCTTTTAAAAAATAGATAAATCTGTAAGAAGCCTTACAGTTATGTAGGTCTTCTTTTCTATCTTTAGTGCCTGATGGAGGAGATAAGAAAAACAGGGCATTTAAAAAGTAATGCCATAACGTAAAGGATTTAAATGAAAAATGTTCTTGTAGTATACTTTTCGCAGTCGGGTCAGCTTAAGGAAATAGCAGGCAATATTGCAAAACCCCTTATTGATGATCCCGATGTAAATGTGGTCTTCCATAAAATAGAAATGGAAACGCCGTTTCCCTTTCCGTGGGATAAAGAATCATTTTTCGAAGCCTTTCCGGAATCTTTCATGCAGATCCCTGCAAAGCTAAAACCTGTTGCGCAGCAAATACTCGATACAAAATACGATTTGGTATTGTTGCATTATCAGGTATGGTTCCTGTCGCCATCTATTCCGGTAAATTCATTCCTTAAAAGCCCTGAAGCAAAACAATTGCTCAACAATACTCCTGTAGTTACAATAAGTGGTAGCAGGAACATGTGGTTTTTGGCGCAGGAAAAGATAAAAGTATTGCTTAAGCAAAACGGGGCGCTGCTAAAGGGTAATATTGCATTGGTAGACCGCGCCGGTAATCTCATCAGTGTTATTACCATTGTGGAGTGGATGTTTAGCGGTAAGAAAGAAAAACACTTGGGCATATTTCCTTTGCCCGGAGTATCACAAAAAGATATTGATGATTCAGTACGGTTTGGCTCTACCATAAACACAGCATTGCAGCAAAATGACTTTGATAATTTACAGGCTAAACTCCTTGAACAGGATGCTGTAAAGGTGAGTCCGTATCTGGTTGCGGTAGATAAAAAGGGAAATTATGTTTTTAGCAAATGGACAAAAATAATAGCTTCAAGACAGCAAAAAAGGAAGAAGCTGCTTAAGATTTTTGTGATTTATTTGGTACTTGCAATTTGGGTTATATCGCCAATTGTATATATCTTGCACATGCTTACATATCCTTTTAAAATAAAGGCACACAAAAAAACAATACAATATTATAAAGGCGTTGAAGGCGCATAACAAGGAGTTGGATACTATGTTTGATGTTTATATAACAAGAGCAGGAAAATATTTGCCTAATGAACCGGTTTCTAACGATGAGATGGAAGATATACTGGGGCTTATAAATGAGACTACATCAAAGGCCCGAAGGATTGTGCTTCGTAATAACGGGATAAAAAACCGTTATTATGCCATTGATAAGCAGGGTAATATTACCCATAATAATGCTGAGCTGACGCATAATGCGATCAAACAGCTTTATGATGATGCTTTTACAAAAAATGATGTAGAGCTGCTTTCATGCGGTACGGCATCTCCGGATAATTTATTCCCTTCGCATGCTGCAATGGTACACGGGCTGATGGATAACAGGTCTATAGAGCTGAATTCTTCATCGGGTGTTTGCTGTGCAGGTATGAATGCCCTTAAATATGGTTTTTTAAGCATACGTTCAGGAAATACAAAAAATGCGGTTTGTACCGGTTCGGAACGATCGGCAACCTGGATGCTTGCCAATAAATTCAATAACGAGATAATTAACCTCAAAAATCTTGAAGAGCAGCCCGTAATAGCCTTTAAAAAGGAATTTCTACGCTGGATGCTTTCGGATGGCGCAGGAGCCTTATTGCTTGAAGACAAGCCTAGAGGGGAACTGTCGCTTAAGATTGAATGGATGGAATCGTTCTCTTATGCGCATGAATATGAAGCCTGCATGTATGCAGGAGGCGACAAACTTGAAGACGGTTCGCTAAAGCCGTGGCAGGATTATAATGCTGAGGAATGGCTTACGCAATCTATATTTTCGGTAAAGCAGGATGTGAAACTGTTGGACCAGCATGTGATGAATCTGGGTTCGCTGAGCACCAAAAAAGCACTGGATAAACATGGTGTAGATCCTGCCGAAATTGATTATCTGCTGCCGCATGTTTCGTCTAATTTCTTTGGTTCAAAACTATACGAAGCCCTTTTGGCTCATGGTGTTGATATACCCGAGGAGAAATGGTTTTTAAACCTGAGCAGGGTAGGTAATGTAGGTGCTGCTTCTATTTACCTTATGGTAGAGGAACTTATGAATTCGGGCAAGCTGAAAAAAGGAGAAAAGATCTTGCTTATAGTGCCTGAAAGCGGCAGGTTTACCTATTCGGTTGCTTATTTAACGGTTTGCTAATCATGGAGTCCATATTGCCAAAAAACAAGGTTCACGACCTGATACCCCAAAAAGCCCCTTTTGTAATGATAGACAAATTACTGGCTTTTGGTGAAAATAAAATAACCGCCGGACTTACCATAGAAGCAGATAATATTTTTGTGGAAAACGGCAGGTTTAACGAATCGGGCATTGTTGAGCACATGGCTCAATCGGTAGCGTTGTATACCGGTTACCTGTTTTATCTTAAGAAAGAACCGGCTCCTACAGGATATATAGGTTCTGTTAAGGATATTGTAATAGCAGAGCTTCCGTTACCGGGAGAGGAACTGGTTACTGAAGTGAGCGTGCTTCAGGAATTTATGGGTGTAACCCTGGTAGATATAGTGACAAAAAGAAATAATATACAGATAGCCTCGGGGCAGATGAAAACGGTTTTGGCTCAGTAATTAATGCAGCAAGTTATAGACATACATAATTATCTTCCGCATCGTGACCCGATGCTTATGGTTGATTTTATTATTGATATAAACACTGATAAAGCAGAAACTGCATTTACTGTAAAAGAGGATAATGTTTTTTTAGAAAACGGTATGCTTTGCGAAGCAGGACTTATAGAGAATGCGGCGCAAACATGCTCATCAATTGTAGGGAAGTCGTATCTGGTAGATGATAAGGCGAAAGACATTCCGAATGTTGATGTTATAGGGTTTATAAGTTCGATAAGGACAATACAGATACACAAGCTGCCCAAATTGGGGAGTACGATAACTACGGTTGCCAGTCTTATATCAAGATTTGACACGGGTACTTATACTACCTGTATGGTGAGCTGTAAAAGCTATTGCAACGATGAGCTGCTATTAGAGGGCGAAATTAACCTATTTATTCAGGAGCGATGAAAAAGAGCGAAGTACCTCAGGACAAAAGTAATATTGAGTCGGTAAACATGCGCGAGCTATGTTATGCTACCGATGAGGAAGGTAACTATACCACGGCATTAAGTTCGGGGTGGGAGCCTAAGACCATTGCCCTTAGCAATGCCATAGATGATATTAAAGAACGTACTGAAGAGGCCAGGCAAAAGGTGGCAAATGGTGAAGCGAGCCCGGTACTGTATTTTATGGAGCTGAGCAAAATGGATGTGGGTATACTGGCAGGTTATACCGGTATATGGCAATGGCGTATAAAAAGGCATTTTAAACCGAAGGTTTTTGCAGGGCTGAGTGATAAGGTATTGCAAAAATATGCCGACGCTTTCCTGATTACCGTTGATGAATTAAGAAATTTTAAGGGCTGATATAATGACAACCGATTTTAAGCACCACCAGTCGGCACATTGCGAAAATGGTGTTGCCTCCAACTTATTAAAGCATAATGGGCTTAACATAAGCGAACCAATGGTTTTTGGTATCGGTTCGGGCTTGTTTTTTGTATACCTTCCGTTTATAAAAGTAAACCATGCACCGGCGTTTAGCTACAGGCCGTTGCCGGGTATAATATTCAGCAGGCTGGCAAAAAGGCTTGGCATAAAGATAAAGAGACAGAAATTTTCAAGTTCACAGGCTGCCGAGAAAGCCCTGGAAGAGAACCTGAAAAACAATATACCGTCAGGACTTCAGGTAGGGGTATATAATCTTACCTATTTTCCCGATGATTACCGTTTTCACTTTAACGCACATAACCTTGTGGTATATGGCAAAGAAGAAAACAATTACCTGATTAGCGACCCGGTTATGGAAACCGTAACAACCCTTACAGCCGAAGAGCTTGACAGGGTGCGTTTTGCCAAAGGGGCTTTTGCTCCTAAAGGGCAGATTTACTATCCGGTATATATCCCAAAAGAAATAGACCTTAAAAAGGCAATAACCAAAGCCATTAAAGCGACTTGTCGCGATATGTTGGCTCCTATGCCTATTATTGGTGTTGCAGGAATGCGTTATGTTTCGAAACAGATTCGCAGGTGGCCGGCTAAACACGGAGTGCGAAAAGCCAATCATTACCTGGCGCAGATTGTGCGCATGCAGGAGGAGATAGGTACCGGTGGCGGTGGTTTCCGTTTTATATATGCGGCCTTTTTACAGGAAGCATCGGTAATTATGGAGAGCGAAGAATTAAAAAAGCTTTCATTTGAAATGACCGAAATAGGTGACCTGTGGCGTGATTTTGCGCTTGAGGCATCGCGTGTATATAAAAAACGAAGTGCCCAGCAGGATGTGTATAACCTGTTGGCCGACAGACTGCTTGAAATTGCGGGCAGGGAAGAAGAATTCTTTAAAAAACTGAGAAAAGCGGTATAGTAAAGAATGGCTGAGAATATTATAGAAATACAATCCCTTTCTAAAAAATACAGAGATGCCGATTTCTTTTCGGTTAACAATTTGTCGTTATCGGTAAAGAAAGGAGAAATCTTTGGTTTGCTTGGCCCTAACGGGGCAGGAAAGACTACGCTTATTTCTATGCTGTGCGGACTGATAAAACCTACTGCAGGAAGTTTTATAATTGATGGGTTAACCTATAAAGACAATGCAAAGGCCATAAAAAAGATCATTGGGGTAGTGCCTCAGGAGTATGCATTGTACCCTACGCTTACGGCTTATGAGAACCTGATGTACTTTGGCAGTATGTATGGGCTTAAAGGCAAAGACCTGAAGCAAAGAATAAACGATTCTCTCGATTTTTTAGGGCTGATAAAATTTGCCGATAAAAAGATAGATACCTTTTCGGGCGGTATGAAGCGCAGGGTAAATCTTATTGCCGGGCTGCTTCATGAACCGGCTGTATTGTTTCTGGATGAGCCTACTGTTGGGGTAGATGTACAGTCAAGAAACGTAATTATAGATTACCTGAAACAGACTAATACCAACGGCACAACAATCATATACACTTCGCACCATCTTGCCGAAGCACAGGATTTGTGCGACAGGATAGCGATAATAGATACAGGTAAAGTAATTATTGAGGGAACTCCTGAAAAGATTATAGAAGTAACAAAAAATGCACATTCTCTGGAAGATGTGTTTCTGTCATTAACCGGTAACGAACTTAGGGATGCATAAGCTGCTGATATCCATATATAAGGAAATGTTGTTGCTGAAACGTGACATGGGAGGGCTGGTTATTCTGTTCATTATGCCGCTTTGCCTTGTTATTACCATTACGCTGATACAGGACAGTACTTTTAAGACCACAACCGAAAGTAAAATACCAATTTTACTGGTAGATAACGACAAAGGGGAGGTGTCTCAAATGGTACAAAAAAACCTTGCCGGAAATGATTCCTTCAGCGTAATTACAAAAAGTAACGGCAAAACTATTGATGAGGCATTCGCCAAAGAAAAAGTATTTGATGGTGACTATCAGTTGGCAATCGTTATTCCGGAGGGATTAAGTTCAGGCCTAAAAACCAAAGTTGAGGAGAATGTTGCTAAAATAATGGAAGGTTTGACCGAAACAGACTCTGTAAGTCCTGTAAAACAGGAAAAAGTAACGCCCAAAGAAGTTCGCTTGTATTTTGATCCTGCTTCGCAAACAGCGTTTAAGACTGCCGTGAAAAGTACGGTAGATAAGATGATCTCTCAGATTGAGACAAGGTCGATATACAATGCTTTTAGTGAACAGTTAGGAGAAGAAAGCACCGCTGCCTTTAAGCAGGAAAATTATATAAGCTTTAAAGAGATAGTACCCATGTTCGATAACAAGGAGCAGGTGCCTAACTCTACCCAGCATAATGTACCGGCATGGACACTTTTTGCTATGTTTTTTATAGTGGTGCCATTGTCGATAAACATCGTAAAAGAGAAAAATCAGGGAACGCAGGTTAGGCTAAGAACTAATCCGGTATCTTATGCTACCATAATAGGCGGAAAAACCGTTACCTACCTGATCATTTGCATGCTTCAGTTTTTCCTGATGCTGGCAACGGGTATGTTTGTATTCCCTAAAATAGGATTGCCGGTTTTAGAATTGAACGGCACTTTTTTGATGATGAGCATAGTCGCGTTTTTTAGCGGACTTGCAGCCATAGGCTTCGGGATATTGCTGGGAACTATTGCCAAAACGCAGGAACAGTCAGCGCCATTTGGGGCAACATCTGTTGTTATACTGGCCGCTGTAGGTGGCGTATGGGTGCCTGTTTTTGCCATGCCCGAAATTATGCAGTATGTGGCTAAAGCTTCACCCATGAACTGGGGACTTGAGGCTTTTTACGATGTGCTTTTACGAAATAATTCAATAGCAGAAATATGGCCGTTGCTTTTGGCATTATTCCTGTTTTTTATGGGCATGATAGGCCTTTCAATAATTTATGATGAGAAGAAAAGAGCAGTATAGGGAAGTTGCAGAACTAACGGTTAAGCAGGAAATAAGGGTTCGTTTTAACGAAACCGATCCGCTTGGCATTGTATGGCATGGCTACTATATTACTTATTTTGAAGATGGCCGTGAGGCATTTGGCCGCAAACATGGTATTGGCTATCTGGATGTGCACAAGCATGGGTATACAACGCCAATCGTAAAATCGAGTTGCGAACACAAATTGCCATTAAAGTATGGGGATGTTGCCACAATAGAAACAACAATCCTGGATACTCCTGCTGCAAAAATGGTGTACAGGTTTAAGATATTTGACGGTGAAGGCAATCTGGCCTGTACCGGTGAAACTGTTCAGGTATTTGTGAATGAAGAAGGGCAAATGATATTAAACTATCCTGCTTTTTTTGAAGAGTGGAGAAAAAAAGTAGGACTGGATAAATAATGGAACTGAAGAATGTATATATAACCCATACCAACTGCATTACACCGCTTGGCTTTGATGTGGATAGTAATATTGAGGCTATCAGCCACGGTAATACAGGTATAAGCAAACAGGAAAACAGCATGCTGCCCATGCCGTTTTATGCCGGGGTTATAAATGATGATAGGCTTGAAAATGCTTTTGCCTCGATAAGCGATAAGCGATACACAAGGCTCGAAAAAATGATGCTGCTAGCATTGCAGCCTGTTGTTCAAAAATCAGGAGTAGTGTTTAATGATAAAACGGCCTTAGTGCTTTCAACCACTAAAGGAAATATAACATCGCTGCCAAAAGAAGGAGCATTGCCTCAAGAAGCCTACCTACAGGGACTGGCAAAAAATATAGCAGGTTACTTTGGTTTTATTACTGAGCCTATAGTTATTTCTAATGCGTGTGTATCGGGTGTTATGGCAGTTTCGGTTGCAAAAAGGCTTATACAGTCAGGACTGTATGATAACGTATTTGTAGTTGCCGGAGATGAGGTTTCGGAATTTGTACTTTCGGGCTTCAATTCGTTTCAGGCGATGAGTCCTGAACCCTGCAAGCCTTATTCGGCAAACAGAAGTGGCGTTACGCTGGGCGAAGCTGCTGCTGCTGTATTGGTTACTAAAGATTCGGCGGATGCCAAAGCAAAAGTGATTGGCGATGGCTCTATAAACGATGCCAACCATATTTCAGGACCGTCACGAACAGGTGAGGGATTGTTTAGAAGTATAGAAAGTGCATTGAAAGAATCGGGCGTAGGCCCTGAAAAGATAGATTACATCTCGGCTCACGGAACGGCAACACCGTTTAACGATGAGATGGAAGCCATAGCTTTTAACAGGCTTGGGCTGAATAAAGTTCCGGTTAACAGTTTAAAAGGCTATTATGGGCATACACTGGGGGCATCAGGGTTACTGGAAACAGTAATTGCGCTGGAGTCTATGGCTCAAAACAAAGTTTATGCCTCAATGGGTTATGACGAACCGGGTGTGTCGCAGGCTATAAATGTAATTACGGAGAACGAAGACAGAAAGATCGATTATTTCCTTAAAACAGCTTCCGGTTTTGGAGGCTGTAATACGGCAGTGATATTTGAAAAGGTACAACATGGCAGATAATTATTTTATAACAGATTACTGTACCATAGAACAGGGTAGGATAGTGCACAACGGGCAGGAAGTTTTTGCTGCGCCGGATGCTGAGTTTGCCGATTTTGCAAAACAGGCCTACAAGCATGCCGAAACAGATTATGCCAAATTCTTTAAGATGGATAACCTGAGCAAGCTGTCTTTTCTGGCTGCCGATTTGCTGCTGAAAGGCCAGCCGGCTGATGGCAGTAATAATACAGCACTATTATTTGCTAATGCATCATCCAGCCTTGATACCGATGTGAAATACAATGCATCTATTGCCGATAAGGATAATTATTTTCCGAGTCCTGCGGTATTTGTATATACGCTGCCTAATATTTGCATGGGCGAGATCAGCATAAGGTATAAGCTGTATACTGAAAATAGTTTCTTTATATTTGAGGCTTTCAATCCGGACTTTTTTGAGGCTTATGCACAAATTTTACTGGATACAGGCAAGGCTGATAAAGTGCTGTGCGGATGGGTAGAATTTTTTAAGGATGATTACAAAGCCTTTATGTACCTGGTATCGAAAGAGCAGGGCAAGGCTCACACAAAACAAAACATACAAACATTATATAACAATTAAGATGGAAGCATTAAAACAGGAATTAAAAGAGAAAATCATCAATGTTCTTAATCTTGAAGACATTGCTGTAGAAGATGTGAATGATAATGATCCGCTTTTTGGCGATGGCCTTGGGCTTGATTCTATTGATGCACTTGAGCTTATTGTAATGCTTGATAAAGATTATGGGATTAAACTTGCCGACCCTAAAGAAGGTAAAGCCATATTCCAGTCGATAGAGACTATGGCAAAATATATCTCTGAAAACCGTACAAAATAATAATGAGCAGGGGAGTTGCCATAACCGGTATGGGAATCATTTCTTCGATAGGTAATTCTGTCGAAGAGAATTTTAATGCCCTGGTAAATGGCAAACCGGGTATAACGGTAATAGAAAATATTGCTACGGTTCATAAGAACGTTATAAAAGTAGGTGAGATTAAAAGGACCAACCTTCAGCTTGCTGCCGAACTTGGCCTTACCGCAGATAATAACTATTCGCGTACTGCCATGTTAGGTGCTATTGCAGCGAAACAGGCGGTTGCGAATGCCGGTATTACAAATATTAATGAATACAATACGGGATTGATCTCTGCTACCAGCGTTGGCGGTATGGACATGACCGAGAATTTTTTTTACGATTACACTGAAAGCGAAGAGAACAGGCGATACATACTGTCTCATGATGCCGGAGATTCCAGCCATAAAATAGCAGAGCAGTTAGGACTTAAAGGTTTGGTTACAACCATCAGTACGGCCTGTTCGTCGGCTGCAAATGCTATTATGCTTGGCGCAAGACTGATTAAAAGCGGCAAGCTTGACCGTGTGATTGTAGGTGGAACCGACGCCTTGTCGAAATTTACCATAAACGGTTTTAAGACCCTGATGATACTTTCGGATACGTATAACACTCCATTCGATAATAACAGGAAAGGGCTTAACCTGGGTGAAGCGGCAGCCTTTTTAGTGCTGGAAAGCGATGCCGTGGTAAAGCAACAGAACAAAAAGGTTCTGGCTTACCTTTCCGGATATGGCAATGCGAATGATGCGTATCATCAGACTGCATCTTCCGAAAACGGGGATGGTGCTTTCCTTGCTATGCAAAAAGCCTTTAAAATATCAGGATTACAACCATCGGATATTGATTATATCAATGCGCAT
>QFQM01000586.1 GCA_003243255.1 Flavobacterium psychrophilum
CGAAGGGTGGTCAATTTAATCCGGCATCGCATGGTCAGCTTAATCCGGCGCTAGGTGGTCAATTTAACCGGCGTTTGCACCATAACCTTGTGCGCATTCTCCAAGCGTTGTTTAGCGCCTGATGTATGCTTAATACGTACCACGTTGCTCATGTTGCGAAGCGAAGCGTTAAGGGTATTTTGGCAAACGATACGGATGGGCGTAAACGCTGCCGTAATACTTCCGCTTCCATCGTGGGAGGTTGTCAGGAAGATGTATTTTTCTGTAATATCATCACCGTTGCCAACTCGTATATAGTCGGGCAGTTTTGCCGTAATAAATATGCGCTCACCGTTGCCCAATGCACCTGCTGTTTCATACAGGATGCCGTCCCCACCGCCTACAATGGCATCAAAGAAATTGAACGCTTCGCGATTCTGCACGATATGGTAATCCTTGCCTACAACGCCTAATACTGCATTGTTGTCGCTTCGGATGTTGGCGAAGTAGTTGGGAACGTCCAGTTCGCTGTATCCTACTTCGATACCCTGTGAAGTTTCTATGATGTTTGAGCCTTTGGTGAACAGCGGACTTTTGATGACTTCGTAATCAAGCCCTGCATATCGGATTGCTTCTTCACTTGTGGGATAGTCCTGTACGATCTGCCCCAAGCCGTGCCATGCTTTTTCCTGAACGCTGAAGAAACTGTATTTACCTGTTCTGCTGTTGAAATTGAGATTATGTGCCATGATGTTTTAAATTTTGAATTGTTAAAAAAATGATCGATTGCTGTTTAAAATGGTAGGTCGTCTTCCTGTGTATTGCCTGTGTTCAGTTCCGTAGTAGCCTGTGGCGTTTCGCTTCTTCTACCTCCTGCAAGCGGTTTGATGTTGGAGGTATGGAAGTTTAGTCCTGCTCTCGGTTCTCCGTCCTTGCTTACCCACGCCCTTGTACTTACCCTGCCTGTGAGTTCCACCAGTAGCCCTTTGGTGAGCATCTTCACCACGTTCGGGGTTATCCAGTATGAGCAGTCGAAGAAGGCGGTTTGCTCCACTCGCTCGCCCTGTTTGTTCTTGTAGCTGTCGTTTACCGCTACGGAAAAGTTTACTACCTGTTTGCCGTTTGACGTTGTGCGTACTTCCGCATCCCTTGTCAGTCTTCCTGTGATGTTCATGATTGTTGATTTTTAGCGTTATTGAATTTGTTCTTGTCTGATTTTTTTTGATTTATTCGGCAATGAGAGGAGGTGCTGTTTCGTTTCACTTTGTTGCCGTTTCCAATGCTGTATTTTTTCACTTCTGACATTTTTTTTATTCGTGTAAAGAGCCGGAGTATGCTATGTTTCGTTTCACGAGCAGGAAAGGTTAGTGTTTAGGGGGCACAAGGTTTTGGGAAAAAATACTACCCAAGGGGTGGAGATTTTTTTCCAAACTTGCATGACCTTTTGCCCCCGTTAAGAACACGGTCATACCTTTGCTCTTGAAACGAAACAAAAACAGCATACTGGCTCTTGAATAAAAAAAATCCGTGGAAGCAGTGAAAAAGGCATTAGGAAACGGCCTGGAGTGTATCAAAACAACACAACCAATTCGTTGAATTTTCTAAACCTTTTTTAAAAGTTTGTGGCTGTAAAAGCCACACAACAGAGGGGAGATATTTGAAAATGAAGAAGCGTTTTTATAGATAGGTATTATCGCTTCAAAATGGGAAATATGGAACGATGGGTAGTT
>QFQM01000117.1 GCA_003243255.1 Flavobacterium psychrophilum
AAATTATTTACTTTCTCAAGAATGAATGAACTGATCTCGAACCGTGTATAATTCGGCTCGACGGTTTCTTCGAGCATGTGGACATCAAGAAGGTCGGTGATCAGGTCAAGGCCGGAACGCGTAGCATCTTTTATCATACCGAGATATGTTTTCTGCGCCGCGTTGAGCTCGCCTTCCATTTCCATAATATCGGCGAGTCCTCTGATTCTGTTAATAGGAGATTTTAAGTCGTGGGCAACAATACCCATCAATGTATCCTTCTCGTGGTTGAGATCCGACAACTGATGATTGTGCCTTGAAAGCTTCTCATTCTGGTCAATGATCTCCTGGCGCTGGTTCTGAATAAAGTGATTCTGTTGTCCGAGTTTCTGATTTATCTCGTTCCTTTTTTTCAGGTTTCTCCAATAGCCAATAAACCTTTCAAGGTGGCTATAGAGACTCCGGAAGGAAATGAAGGGAATGTGGAAGTGCTGGGAACGCAATTTAATATACATGCTTATACAGAGGACGGAGGGGTTAAAACCACTCTCCAGGAAGGCTCTGTAAAGCTTACGACCAAGGCTTCCAACAAGCAGGTTTTAAAACCGAACCAAGAAGCAACGGTAGATAAAAGTGGAAAGATAATCGGTGTGAAGAAAGTAGATATCGCCGCCAGTCTGGCCTGGAAAAACGGGGAATTTAATCTTGAACAAGATGTAAAGTCTCTGATGCAGGACATCGGCCGGTGGTACAACGTAAAGATCGAGTATGCTGGCAAAGTACCAAGCGGATCGTCATTAAACGGTCAAATACCTCGCGATCTTCCGGTTAAAGAGGTGTTAGACATACTAAAAAAGTACGGAATAGAAGGTCAGCTAAATGAAAAGGCGCGAAAGATAGTGGTTATATAGATTGTAATCCGGTCTTAGTCAAAGAGTTAATTAAAAGGTCACTTTAAAAATATTAGGAAAAACAGATTTCCCATTAATCATTAGACCAATCCACCTGTGCTGCATGATGTATAAAACATGCAGCAATCTTTTTGAACTGCGAACCAAGAGTTATATTTGCTCATGGTTCGCAGTTCTTCTTTTATATCCCTGTGAAAAACCTTTGCCTGGCAACACGGGGATGTATGTTTCCTAAGCGGGGAGACAGGTAACCATAACAACTGGGCATAAGTGAAAAGAACCATCTACTTACTGGTAGCCATTACTTGCTTGCTGATGAGCCTCCCCGGATTAGCTCAACGGATTACTATTTCCCAAAAGAACGCCCCTCTTCGAACTATTTTTACAAGCATCAAAGAACAAACGGGTATTTCCGTCATCTACGAAACGCCGCTTCTCAGAAATGCAAACAGGGTAACGCTTCAGATCAACGATCTTCCATTACAAGATGCACTGAAGCTGATCTTTGAACATCAGCCCATCCGGTATGAATATACTCCTGGCAGCAAAGTTATTTTGTTATTTCCTGCACCACTGACTTCTATACAATCGCCCACCCAATCGGCAGCACCAACTGGAAAAATAAATATCAAAGGGAGGGTTACTACAGTGTCGGGCGAGCCTGTGGCGAGTGCGACGGTCTATTCCAAGATAAGTAAGCAGGTGATCACCACTGATGCAAACGGGAACTTTTCCCTGAATGATGTATTCAGTAATGAACAGCTTATCGTAAGTTATGTTAGCTACGAAACCGGTATCATTGACATCAATGGTAATAAAGAGCTACACATTACTCTGCAGCCGCAGGTCAAGGAACTATCAGAAGTGGTAATCTCTACCGGGTATCAAAAGCAGTCAATAGAGAAGCTTACTGGCTCTTTCAGTAAAGTGAACCAAGAATTATTGAATCGGCGGGTATCCACTACAGTGTTAGATCGGCTCGATGGAGTGACGAGTAGTGTGTTGTTTAATAAGAATTTGCCGAACAGCATTCAAAACCCTTCAAACATAAGTATTCGTGGCCGTAGCACCATTCATGCCTATGCCGAACCTCTCATTATTTTGGATAATTTTCCTTACACAGGGGATGTAAATAATATTAATCCCAATGACGTTGAAAGTATCACCATATTAAAAGATGCTGCCGCAGCTTCTATGTGGGGGGCATATTCTGCCAATGGAGTGATTGTTATTACTACAAAGAGTGGCAAATACAATCAAGCTATTAAATTATCTGTTAATTCCAATATTACGATAGGAGGAAAGCCGGATCTATATTATGAACCAACATTAACCTCGAGTGAGTATATTGATGTTGAACGTTTCTTGTTTGATAATGGATATTATACCAATCGGGAAAATGATCCCCGGCAACTCGCATTATCCCCGGCTGTAGAGATTATGATAAAAGAACGAAACCAAACATTGTCTTCATCACAAGCCACTGCTTTACTCAATGATCTACGAAAACAAGATGTGCGCAGGGACAAAGAAAATTACTTTTATCGCAAAAGTATAAACCAACAATACTCCATTAGCGCCAGTGGTGGTGGTATTTATAATCAATATTACTTTTCTGCCGGCTATGACAAAAACCTGAGCAGTCAAGTGGGGAATCAATATGATCGAGTTACCCTTAATGCCAATAACACTTACGCATTATTAAGCCGGAAACTGGAGTTGACCACCGGTATTATCTTTTCTTCGAGCCAAGTTAAGCAGACGCCCCCTCTACTACTCTTATCTCCCTATGCCAGTCTGGTAGATGCCAACGGACAAGCACTGCCTGTAAATTACGGCATGAGACAACCCTATATCGATACGGCAGGTAATGGCCGTTTATTAGATTGGAATCTTAGACCGCTGGATGAATTACGTCTATCCAATAATAGAACTACGCTCACAGATTATCGCATAAATACCGGGCTGAAATACACTATACTGAAAGGCCTTTCCGCTAACATTCTTTACCAATATAATAGAGGCTTTTCAGAACAACGGAATCTACAAGGTTTCGAAACCTATTTCACCCGGAACCTTATTAATCAATACACACAAATTAATGGCGATTCACTTATCACGCCGGTGCCCTACGGTAGCATACTTGATAAAGTGAATCAGACTTATCAAGCTCATAATATACGCGTGCAAGCAGAATATAATTATACTTGGAGCCCCACACATACTTTTAATATATTCGCTGGCGCTGAGCTAAGAAGCCTAATCAACCAGATAAGTACTAGCCGCTTGTATGGATATGATCCTGAACGTCAAACCAGCCTTCCTGTTGATTACTTGACAGGCTTTCCACTATATCATACCCCATTTTATTTATTTAAAGTTCCTAATATTGATAAGAACCGTCGTACCACGGATCGGTACATTTCTTATTTTGTCAATGCCGCGTATACAATCAAAAAACGATATACAATATCAATAAGTTCCCGCAAGGATGAATCCAATATTTTTGGTGTAAAAACTAACCAAAAAGGCATTCCACTCTGGAGCGCTGGTGCCAGTTGGGAATTAAGTAAAGAATCATTTTACCAACAGGGTAATTGGCTTCCCTATTTGCGATTTCGGATCACCCATGGATATAATGGAAATGTTGATAGAAGCGTATCAGCTTTCACTACAGCAAGTATGCTTGGAATGAATAACTATGGTGCATTACCAGGCAGTATTATCAATCCACCTAATCCTGCGCTACGTTGGGAGAGGATACAAATGACTAATATCGGTATTGATTTTACTAGTATTAATGGTATAATCAGTGGTAGCCTCGAATATTATCATCGAAGAGCAGAAGACCTTATTGGCAGCAGTCCCCTCGATCCTACAACCGGCAACGCTAACTTTCGCGGCAATACAGCCAATATGAAAGGCAATGGCGTAGACATAACTATAAATACGCAAAACATCAATAAGAAGTATTTCAAGTGGATAAGTACAATACTGTTTAGTTATACTCAAGATGAAGTAACCGATTACAAAGTACAACTTAGTGCTATTGGCTCTTATCTTAATCCTGACGAATTTAATCCATTAAAAGGTAGACCTCTTTATTCAGTATATAGTTTACAATGGATGGGACTTGACCCTATTACTGGCGATCCGCAAGGATTATTGGATAATGAAGTAAGCAAGGATTATCGAGCAATACTCAATTCGACAAATTTTAATGATCTCCAATATTACGGCCCCGCCAACCCGGTTTTATTTGGAAGCGTAAGGAATACAGTTGAGATAAAAAGATTTCAACTGTCCTTTAATATTATGTATAAAGCAGGATATTATTTTAGGAGACCTACTATCAACTACAATGAATTATTAGATGGATATTGGGGGCATACTGATTACCTTAAACGTTGGCAAAAACCAGGAGATGAAGCCAAGACTTATATTCCCTCTATGCGATATCCCAATAATGAACAAAGAAATAATTTTTATACATTCTCCAACGTATTAGTAGAAAAAGGTGATCATATACGATTACAAGATATTCGATTGAGTTATAGCTTTAATAAACATAACATCAAAAGATTCCCAATGCAAGGTTTAGAGCTATATGTGTATGCAAATAATATAGGAATATTATGGAAAGCGAATAATCAGGACATAGACCCAGACTATATTAGTGGCATTCCAGCTCCACTATCCATTGCAGGCGGTGTAAAAATTGATTTTTAAAATGGAAACAATTAACACTACATCTCCAAAATATCTGCTAATATTTTTTGCAGTCTTAGCATTTATTGTTGGCTGCAATAAAAAGGAGTTTCTTGAATCTAAGCCTAATTCGGAGCTTTTCATTCCAACTACACTTGATGATTTTCAATCTCTTTTAGACAATGATGCAGTAATGAATGAAACACCGACATTGGGTGAACTATCAGCGGACAACTATTATATGCCATATTCCTACTGGCAGACACTCAATGCTAAAGAAAAAAATGCATATGCCTGGTATGCAGAAACTTTTGAAGGATTATCAGGTAATATTGCCGATTGGAACTCTCCCTATAAACAAGCATTTTATGCCAATGTAATATTAGATGGACTTAATAAATTGCCCATTACCGCAGGAAATTCAGACAGATGGAAAGCTATAAAAGGCGCTGCACTTTTTGCGCGTGCCCATGCTTTTTACCAAATAGCACAAATATTTGCTCCGGTATACACTTCTAACAGTATTGGAAACCAAGGTATTCCCCTAAGGCTTACTCCTGGTGTAGATGAAAAGTCTGTTCGCTCTACATTACCTGAAACCTATAACAGAATCCTCGCCGATCTAGTAGATGCCAGTAGTTTACTGCCTGCAGAACTACCATTTAACAATAGAAATAGATCATCGAAACCAGCCGCTTTTGCTCTATTGGCCAGGGTGTACCTAAGCATGGACAATTATGCAGGAGCTAAATATAGTGCAGACAGTTGCCTAAAATTATACAATGCTTTAATAAAATATGACACGCTTAACCAAGGGGCTCCTTTGCCTTTCAACAAATTCAATACAGAAACTATTTACCAGAGTCAATTCATAACAGGTAATGTATTACGAGGTCTTTCTGTTCCTAACTGTATAGTAGATTCTAATCTTTATCGAAGCTATGCACCCAATGACCTGCGAAGCAGTATTTTTTTCCGAATACATACGACTACCGGTAATCTTATACCCAAAGGCAGTTATACCGGTACTAATCAGTTATTCACTGGCATAGCTACAGATGAAGTATACCTTATCCGGGCAGAATGCGAAGCAAGGCTTGGAAACATCCAAGCGGCAATGAATGATCTGAATAAGCTATTAATAACACGCTGGAAAGAAAATACCTTTGTTCCATTGTCTGCAAATAATTCAAATGAAGCTATTCAAATTATTCTAACAGAGCGAAGAAAAGAGTTGCCTTTTCGGGGTCTACGATGGACTGATATCCGACGTTAAAATAAAGCAGGGGCTAATATAACCTTACAACGCAAATTGGATCGAACCTACGAATTACAACCTAATGATCTCCGCTATACTTTATTGATACCACCTGATGTAATCAATCTAAGTGGGATACAGCAAAACCCTCGTTAGTTTTTTAGTATATACCCAAGGCGTCTTTGACAACCTCTCGTAGCCAGCAGTAAACAGGCTTGTATTACCTTTTTCAACATATCTCAATAAAAAGGTCCCGCTTTTGGCGGGACCGCACTAATCAAATACCATTAACCATTAAACCTTATCCTATGAAAACATAAATCTAAAACATTTTTCTGATAAGGTAAAAATTTGCAGATCAACATTTTGACTAACAACTGTTTAGAAAACTTATTAATCATTGATTAACATTCCTTTAGTTGCTAAACCGTTTTTTCAGGAAATACGAGATTTAGCACTAAAAATTGTTGTTGACCGCTTACTTAACATCCAAGGTGCTAACAAAAAGATGAGGAGTAATTGTTATATAAACACTTATTTTTTAGCCCGACCAGTCCAATCATTATAGATTCCTGACCGACATGGCCAATACGTGTTGGGTTGTGTGTCAGGAAAAGGTTTATAAAATGTACATGTACTTGTAATATCCTCATCACAGTCAAAGTTCAATCCAAATTCACCTGCAGGCGAATAAGTACTGCCGATCTTACGATACTGTTGTGTGTGTTCGCATTGAAAGCAACTCGGCCTGGTTGCAAAAGCACTGGCAAGGGCAGCGACGGCAGCCAATGCCATGATTGAAAATCTCCTTTTCTTCATAAATGGGTTTTAAGATAGATAGATAAATAAAAAATGCCTACTCTTTTATATAGGTTTTCGGCTTCTCCTGAATGTGTTTTTTCACTTTCAGGAGCTATTGATTCTTTGTTTATGAAATGCTCGGGTTCGCCTCTCTTTTTTTGAGTAGGATTCCAGCAGTTGCCACCCCAACGAAGAAAAGGTTGAACACTAAATGCTGGCCCCAGGTTAGATTTTCGATTACGCCACCGCAAGCGCAGGGTCTTCTGCCAAACACATTGATCAATACAAGAAATGTATAGACAGTAAATAATAGCATAAGGATAAGTGAAGCGCGGAAGCCCATAAGTTGTGTGCGCCCAAACATTAGCAACAATGAAATAATGATCTCTATGGCGGGGAGTGTCCAAACTATTATAGGCGTCAGCCAGTTTGGAAAAGGCTGATTGTTCATCTGTCCGACAAACGTGTTGAAAGCAAGCCACTTGCTTACGCTCGTATATACAAAAAGAAGGATCAACAAGGATGATAGGATCTCAACTACGATCTTACGTTTCATATTGATTAGAAATAGATAACAATGCCGGTCCACAGGACATAACCCGTCCAGGATAATACACATATCGCAGCAAATCAGTTTGCGTGATTTTAACAATCGTTGTGTCGGAAAGGTAAAATGGTGGGAAAAAGTGAACTAATGATAATGGGATGCCTTGGAAACAAATGTAACTAAAAAGGTTCCAGATTGTATTGTTATACCAATAATCATTTAGACAATAAATGATTTATATCAATTGCAAACGGCTGTTAGGGGTTTACGGTTGGGACACGAGGAGAGTAGTAACACACGATCGTAGAAAAGGCGAGAACGAGAGATGATTAGTAAAACACACAAGCGATCATCAGCGCCTTATAAAGATAATATCCTATATGAAAACAGCAAAATATTTATCTGCAACGGGTTTGCATTAGCTATTATGAAGGTTTTGTCCTACTGGCTTCAAAATTATGTTTTGCTTTCGGGCAAGGCTTGTTGGCTGAAACGATGTAGTAACAGCTAATAATAATTATCTTCGCCGCCTTAATTAAGATCACCAATAAGCGATTTTAGAATGGCACTACTTGAAAAGCAATTGACGGTAAAGAAATCCACTATCCCCGATTCCGGAAAAGGGTTGTTTACCAAAAAGTTTATCCCAAAAGGTACCCGTATTGTTGAGTACAAAGGCAAGGCTTCTACCTGGAAAGATGTGGATCACAGCGGAGGCAATAATGGTTATATCTATTATGTAAGCCGCAACTTCGTACTGGATGCGCAACACGATAAAACGGCGCTGGGGCGCTATGCCAACGATGCTCGTGGTATTGGCCGGGTAAAAGGCATCAGCAATAACAGCCACTATATCACTGAGGGTAACAGGGTATTTATTGAGTCGCTTAAGGATATTCCTGCCCGTGGAGAAATTCTGGTAAGCTATGGTCCTGAATACTGGGAAGTTATCAAGCACAACCGGAAGATCGATATAGCTAATGAAAAGGAGCGCCTGAAAAAAGAAAAGGCCGGCAAATCGGTTACCAGGAAAGCAAAAGGCAAGACCAAGGGCGCAGTTCCTAAAAAGAAACAGGCTAAAAAGACGAAAAAGGCTACCAAGCGCTAATGCTGTATTTATCTGGTACCATCAATACCATGTATTATGGAAGATTATATCATTAATGTCGGGAAGATCGAGGAGCTGCAAATGATCAATGATATTGACGGGTTGGACAGTATTTTTCAGCGTGCCAAAAGGATTCTCGTAGGTGGTGGAATTGTAGCACTGGTCCGGCAACAGCGTTCGGGACAGGTTGACAGATTCGATGAGTTTTCCAATCTCGAAGATTTTGAGGCTTACAAGAAAAATGTATATAAGTATTTAAACCAATAACCGCAGGCAGTTATATGATCACTGACGAAGTTATTGCTCTGGCACAGCAGCTTTGGGATTATCACCATATGCAGCATGCACCGGAAAAGTCGGATTGCATTTTTGTGCTGGGCAGCCATGACCTGCGTGTAGCCAACAGGGGCGCCGAGCTTTACCTACAAGGATGGGCGCCCCTGTTGATCTTCTCCGGCGGGCTGGGCAATGTGACCAAAGGTATCTGGACTGAAACTGAAGCTGATCAATTTGCCGCCATCGCGATCAATATGGGTGTTCCTCCCGATGCTATCCTGGTAGAAAACCAATCTACCAATACCGGTGAGAACATCACTTTTACCCAAAGGCTATTACATGAAAGGGGCCTTGATCCCCAATCGTTTATCGTGGTGCAGAAGCCTTATATGGAGCGCAGGAGCTATGCCACTTTTAAAAAGCACTGGCCTGATAAGAAACTGCTCGTAACTTCTCCCCAGTTATCCTTCACTGCCTATCCCAATGCTGAGATTCCCATGGAAAGGGTAATCAATATTATGGTGGGTGATCTTCAACGGATTAAAATTTACCCTGAGAAAGGGTTCCAGATCTACCAGGAAATACCCTCCCCCATCTGGCAGGCGTATGAGCAGCTGGTAGCGTTAGGATTTGATAAGCATCTGGTAAAGTAAGTAAAAGCTTACCTGCTGCAATCCTTATCTTTAAGGGACCAAAATGTTTTACATGAGATCCCTTTCTGTTATCCTGCTTCTGATCGCTACTTCATTTGTTGCATTTGCACAGCCTACTCAAAAGCCGCCGTTGCACGGCAAACACTGGATGGCTATTACAGGTAAGCCGCTGGCTGCTACAGCTGGTAGCATCATTTTTCAGCGTGGAGGGAATGCTGTAGACGCGGCCTGCGCCATGCTGGCTGCCACCTGCACTATGTGGGATGTGCTGAGCTGGGGTGGTGAAACGCAGACTTTGATCTATAATCCTAAAACTAAGAAAGTAATTGGCCTGAATGCGCTTGGGGTAGCTCCAACCGGTGCTACTGCTGAGTTCTTCAAAAGCAAGGGGTATAACTTTCCTCCCGAATATGGTCCGCTGGCTGCTACCACTCCCGGAACACCCGGCGGCCTTTGTTATATGCTGGCTGAGTATGGTACCATGAGTCTGAAAGAAGTATTGGCTCCCGCTATGCAAATGGCGGCCGGTTATCCTATTGAGGCGCAAACTGCTAACAGCATCGAGCGTGGCAAGGCCCGTATCAAAGAATGGCCTTATAGCAAGGCTGTTTTCCTGACGCATGCCGGCTCACAAAGGGAAGCGCCTGAAGCGGGTGAAATTTTTGTGCAGGCCGACTTACTGGCCACGCTTCAGAAAATGGTGGATGCTGAGCAGGCGGCGCTTAAACAAAAGAAGAGCAGAAAGGAAGCTATCATGGCAGCTTTTGACCGCTTTTATAAGGGTGATATCGCCAAAGAGTTTGTGCGTGGTAGCCAGGAACAAGGCGGCTTGCATACACTGCAGGACCTGGCCAACTGGAAACCTATATGGGAAGAACCTCTTCAAACGAATTACAAAGGGATCGATGTATATAAGTTGTCGCAATGGACGCAGGGGCCTATGTTGTTACAAAGCCTGAATATACTGGAGAACTTCGACCTGAAAAGCATGGGGTATAACAGTACTCAATATATTCATACGTTGTATCAAACTATGAATCTCACATTTGCCGACCGTGATTTTTATTATGGTGATCCTTATGTGGCTCCAGACGAACCTATGAAAGGCTTATTAAGCAAAGCGTATGCAAAGGAGCGGGCCAAACTGATCAAGGCTGATAAGAATGATGCATTGGCCGGCCCCGGTGATCCTTATGTTTTTGAAGGCAAGAAGAACCCTTATGTCGAACTACTCAAACAAAGGGGGTATAAACTCGATACCAGTGGTGGTCAACGCAATTTTGTTCCCTCGCATGATGTGCGTACAGGGATGAACTTATCGACCATGACTTCTCCTGATGCATTAGTCGCCAACCCGGAAAGTTCTACGGACAGTGCTTATCTCGATCGCCTGTGGCGTGGTACTACTTCGGTGGAAGCTGCAGACGAAGAGGGCTGGGTGGTATCCATCACGCCCAGCGGGGGATGGTTACCAGCTTGTATTGCCGGCCGCACCGGTGTAGGCATGAGCCAGCGTATGCAAAGTTTTGTCTTGGATTCTGCGCTGAATCCTTTTAATGTAGTGCGCCCCGGGCAACGGCCACGGGTAACGCTCACGCCCTCACTGGCCTTGAAGGATGGCAAACCTTTCCTGTCATTTGCCGTGCAAGGCGGGGATACGCAGGACCAGAACCTGCTGCAATGTTTCCTGAATGTTGTAGAGTTTGGCATGACCGCACAGCAGGCAGCTGAAGCCGCTAACATTAACAGTAATCAACTTTGGCTCTCTCTGGGAGGAACAAAAATAGCAGACCGGCAGCCAAAGCCGGGTCATCTTTTATTGAACAACAGAACTCCCGAATCTGTACGTACTGCCCTAAAACAGATGGGTTATACGCTCTCATTCGACGACCGCAGCAGCGGCCCCATCAACCTGATCTTTTTTGATTGGAAGCATGGTAGTCTATGGGGTGGCAGCAGTAATAACGGCGAAGATTACGGTATTGGCTGGTAATGTGGTAAAGGGATTTGGTACCGGGCATGTGACAATTGGTATAACCTATTTTTTGCGTAGGTTGGGGAATACTAATTTGCCGCATCTCGTTAATCTTAAATTATTCCCATGTCCATTATTAAGTTGCCTATACTGCTCCTAACCTTTGGCCTGCTATTACCGGACTTATTGCAAAGCCAAACTCCTACCCTTACTCCTCAACAAACCAAACGCCTGGCCGATGCGGGTAAGTTATGGGGGTATATTAAATATTTTCATCCTTATTTGCAGTATAAAAGCATCAACTGGGACTCGGCTTTTGCTGCTGCCGTGCCCAATATTATCGAGGCTACTGATAAAGCCAGTTATGTAAAGGCCCTGCAACCATGGCTGGATGTTTTGCATGATCCAATTACTGCTGTGGTACCGGGGATGGCAACTGGCGCACAGTTTAGCAAGGAAAATCCCTCTCCTACTCTTGCTACTAAAGACAGTATTTTATTTGTAACTATCAGGAACCTGAAGGATCTGGACAACTGGCAACTCGCCATATCGACGTTGCAGAAAATACCCCGCCAGCTTTCGGACGTTCGTTATCTCATATTTGACCTGCGTCCAACGCAACCTTATGCCTGGGCCGATCTGGGTGGGCTTCTTGATTATGGTAACATTGAAGCCGGCCTGTGTAGCGGCACCTTATACAAGCCCTCCACCCGTTCTATCGTGCATGATGGTTTCGTGCCTGAGCGTGGGGGTAGTTCCGGCGGTTATTCTTCTTTTTTCAAGTTCAACCAGATCAGCACGATTAACGGTACACAAAAGAATCCCGTGCCGATTGCTTTTCTTGTCAATGAAAATATGCCTTTGCCGGCCATAGCACTTACACTACAGGATGCAGGGAAGGCACTCATAGTTAGTGAAGGAGCGTTGAACCTCGGCAATTCAAACCTTGCTATGCGGTACAGCATTGCAGATAGTGTGATCATCAGTTTACGCACTGGTGAAGTGGTAAGAAAAAATGGTAAAACGGCTATCACTCCGAATGCTGTTTTGGAAAAACAATCCGACCTCCAGGTAAATCTCGACAAAACAGTTGCCTTACTGAAAGCCGGCATTCCTGCTCCTACTGAAGGTCGCGAGACACTGCCCCTGGAAAGTCTTCCTAAAATGGCTGGTTATCCTAATGATAAGCGTTATCCTTCGCTGGGTAATCGCGTATTGGCAGCTGCCAAGATCTACACTGTTATCAATACTTTCTTTGTCAACAAGAAGCTGATGGATGAGAGCTGGGATAAGGTTTATGAACAATACCTTCCTCGTTTTGTAGCTGCCCGGGACTCCATGGAATATGCGCAGGCTGTAGCAGAAATGTATGCTCACATTCAGGATGGTCATGGTTTTATCAGCAGCCCGGTAAGCGCAACCAGAAAGTTTGTTGGACAGGGTGTCTCTCCTTCTGTATATGGAAGGGTGATAGATAATAAGTTTGTGATCACGGCTTTGGTTGTAGACAGTGTTGCTAAAAAGGAAGGGCTGGCTGTGGGCGATGTTATTCTTAGTATTAACGGCAAGGATATACTTAAACTGATCGATGAGCAACGTCCTTATCAGGCTGCGAGTAATTATGTAACGCAGACCAGCTACATCACTAATTTCCTGCTTTGCGGTGATGATGGCTCTACAGCTGCTCTTAAAATAATGGACAAGGATAATAAGGTAAAAGAAGTGGCAGTTACCCGTAAGCGTGCTTATAACAAACCTTTCTGGGAAAAAAAACGGGTAGAGAATGCAGGACCTATATTCAAGCTATTGAGCCCTGAGATTGGTTATGTAGATATGGAGCGTTTGGAAAGTAACATGATCGATTCCATGCTGACCACTTTTAAAAATACCAAAGGGTTTATCATGGACATGCGGGGCTATCCAAAGGGAACTGCCTGGGGCCTGGCACCTCGCCTGAGCACTAAAAATATATTGGACGGTGCATTGTTCACGCGGCTACAGCCTTCTGTACCAGATATTTCTGCAGATGGCAATGAGGTAAGTGCGACTACCACTACCGTATCGTTCATGCAAAAGCTACCGACTACCACTGATTGGCGTTATACCGGCAAAACGGTGATGCTGATGAATGAGACTACGCAGAGTCAGGCTGAACACAGTGGACTGTTCTTTAAAGCCGCCAATAATACTACCTTTATTGGCAGCCAAACAGCGGGCGCCAATGGCGATGTAACGAACTTTAATATCCCTGGCTTCACCAATCTTTCGTTCAGTGGTCAGAACGTGAGTTATCCTAACGGTCAGACCATGCAGCGTAAGGGGCTTGTACCTGATATCGTTGTAAAGCCAACTATCAAGGGCATCCGGGCGGGTAAGGACGAAGTGCTGGAAAGGGCTGTGGTGTTCTTGAAGACAGGAAAATAACCAACCTAATATTGCAAATGCTGAACA
>QFQM01000587.1 GCA_003243255.1 Flavobacterium psychrophilum
GATCGAAAGCTTACACCAAAGCAAATTAGAAACCTTTCAAAACTGTCTCGGTTTGAGTATGGAGCTACGTTTTCCGTCCCGGGTGCTGGTAAAACTACTGAAGCAATATCTTTTTATCTATTGCATCGAAAGGAAGGGCAAAAGCTAATAGTTATTTGTCCAAAAAACGCTTTTCCAGCCTGGGAGGAGCAGCTTCAACTTTGTTTGCCAAAACATAATTTGAAGGTAAAACGACTAACACAAGGTGTAACACGTATTGAAAATGATCTTACATTAAATGGACACGATGTTTTTTTGATTTCCTATCAGCAATTCAATAGATGTTCTGCTTTAGTTGCTAAATATTTGCATCATAATTCTACTTTCGTTTTTGTTGATGAAAGTCACAGGATGAAAGGAGGTAATAAAACAGACACGGGTCGTCAAATTCAGAGTATTTCACATTTACCGGTTGGTAAATTAATTATGTCTGGAACACCCATGCCTCAAGGTGTTGCAGATATGCTCCCTCAGTATTCATTTTTGTTTCCTACAGATGGGGATGTTGATGTCGAAAATGTGAAAGAGAAGATTCAAAAAGTTTACGTAAGAACAACCAAAAACGAACTGCTCAAACCTGATGATTTTCCATTAAGGTTTATTAGGACGCCTATTCCATTGCATGAACCTCAAAGGCATCTTTATAATCTAATCAGGTCGGAGGAATTGAGGCAAACTTCAGGTGTTGCCAACAATGCTCGACGGCTTTATAGACAGCTTGGTAAAAGTTATATCAGACTGCTGCAAGTGGTAACAAATCCTTCACTCCTAGTAAAAGCAGTTTATGATTTCCCTGATGCGCTACGCGAGGCAATTGAATATGGAGATAGCAACAAGTTAAGTTATACTGCACTGAAGGCAAGGCAGTTGGCAAGGGAGGGAAGAAAGGTGCTTATATGGTCTGGCTTTGTCGAGAATGTTGAAGTATTAACCCAAATGCTTTCAGATTTAGGAGCCAAATGCATTCATGGAGGTGTCGAAGCAGGGTCTGAGGAAGAGGAAAATACAAGAGAGCGAATTGTGAAGGATTTCCATGACGATCCGAACATGCATGTATTAATAGCCAATCCCGCTGCTTGCTCCGAGGGAATAAGCCTACACATGGTTTGTCATCATGCAATATATCTTGATAGGAATTACAATGCTGCTCAATTTCTTCAATCTATGGACCGAATTCATAGATTAGGACTTCCTAGAGGAACAGAAACAACAATAGAAATCGTTCATTCTCCTGATTCTATTGATGATCTAATTGATAGTCGGTTAATAGATAAAGTGAGAAGAATGTCTCAGGTTATGGAAGATCCATCGCTGAATATTGAGCCGGTTACAGTTGAATTAGATGAGGAAGGATTTGATGAAGAAGATGCAAAACAATTATTGAAGCACTTGAAAGGAAAATTGTGATATGTTTTCGGTTAGTTTATTATATTCTGTTCACGATTTTTTAAAGCTTATTCCAGGAGCCGGGATGACACCATCGGGCTTTCGAAATCACTTTCATACATTTAAATATTCTACAGCAGATAAAATACTTGATATTTCATTTAAGTGCGGATGGTCTAGGCTTTCGAAGGATGGAGTTATTACCTTGTCAAATCGAGGAAAGGAAATTTCTCTAGTTGATTACAAACCAGCTTTGCTTTATCAACTTGAAGATTTGAT
>QFQM01000118.1 GCA_003243255.1 Flavobacterium psychrophilum
GAAATTTAAAGGAGTTGAACCAACAGGAAAATTGCCTGAATTGGTAAATTTTGGTTTGAAGAAACAGAATGAGGATGAAAACTTTACGGCTCTTATTTTTGGAGATCCACAGCCTTATAACCTTAAAGAAGTAGATTATTTTGCAAGAGGTATTGTCGCTGAGGTGGAGGGAATAAAAAATGTTCCGTTCGGGCTAAGTATGGGAGATTTGGTAGGTAATGACCTTAGTTTATTCAACCCTTACATACAGGCAGTAAAGAAGGCAGGTATTCCGTGGTATAATCTGTTAGGGAATCACGATCTTAATTTTGATGCTCCTGAAGATAAACTGGCCGATGAAACTTATGAAGCACATTTTGGCCCGGCCGATTATGCATTCAATTATGGTAAAGTACACTTTATTGTAGTAGACGATGTATTGTATCCGGATCCGAGGGACAAAGAAGGTTATTGGGGCGGTTTCAGGGAAGATCAGCTGAAATTCATAGAAAACGACCTTAAATTCGTACCTAAAGATCATCTGATCGTATTAGCTTTCCATATCCCTATCAGTGAACCGGATGCGAAAGACGATTCTTTCAGGGACGCCGATCGCCTAAAGCTTTTCGAACTGCTTAAAGATTATCCTAATACACTTTCGTTATCTGCTCATACGCATTTACAACGTCAGGATTTCTTTGGTAAAGAAGATGGATGGTTGCAGGATAAGCCTCATCATCATTATAATGTTGGTACTACATCGGGAGACTGGTATTCGGGTAAACTTGACGAAAAAGGCATTCCGATTTCTGTTATGAGAGATGGTACACCTAAAGGATATGCTTTTATTCATTTTAATGGCAACAAATATTCGGTTGATTATAAAGTAGCAGGAAAGCCTGAAAATTACCAGATGAAAGCGTTTGCACCTAAGGTTGTTCCTCATGGTAAAAGAACAAAATCAGGTTTGTTTGTAAACTTCTTCATGGGAAGTAAAACGGATGTTTTAAAGTACAGGATAGATGGAGGAGCATGGATGCAGATGGAATATGTAAATGAAGATGATCCTTCGTATGTAGAACTTGTATTTGAGTGGGAACTGGCAGAACAGCTTATGCCGGGCAAACGTTCATCAGATCCTGAAAAATGTACGCATTTATGGAAAGGAAAAATACTTTCAGATTTGCCTGTAGGAACTCATAATGTTGAAATTGAGGCTACCGATATGTTTGGTAAAAAGCATGCAACAACGACATCTTACAGGATTGAAGAAACTAAATAATTGATTTATGAAAATGAATATCTGCAAACTACTTGCTGTACTGGCTTTTATCTGTTCGTGTAAACATTCTCATGTTACGGAACAAAAGAATAGGGTTGAAGTTCAGGGGCATAGGGGAGACAGGGGGAATTTTCCTGAAAACACCATTGAAGCTTTTTTGAGTGCTGTTGACAAAGGTGTTGATGTTATTGAGCTTGATGTGGTAGTATCAAAAGACAGGAAGGTAGTGGTTTCTCATGAGCCTTTTATGTCTTCGGCTTATGTTATAGCGCCTAACGGACAGTCAATCAGTAAAACTGAAGAAAAGTCTTTAAACCTATATAGGATGACCTACGACAGTATCAGGAAATTTGACACAGGATCGAATGGGAATAAATCATTTCCTGAACAGAAGAAGGTGAAAACATACAAGCCATTATTGTCGGATGTCTTTAAAAGTGTTGAATCTTATATACATCAACATAAGCTGAAGAAGGTTCGTTATAATATTGAGATAAAATCGGAGAAATCAGAGTATGGTATTTCGCAGCCCTTGCCTAAAGAATTTGCAGATATGGTAATGAAGGAGATTCAGTTTGAAAATTTATCTGAAAGGGTTAATATACAATCATTCGATCCGGAAATTCTGAATGTTGTACATAAGTTTTATCCCGACATTAAGCTTGCATTTCTGACAGATGAGCCGGGAATTGAACATAATCTTTCTAAGCTGGATTTTATCCCTGAAATTTATAGTCCGTACTATAAACTGGTTAGTACCTCTTTTATTGACAGCTTAAAAAATAAAAAGATGAGGGTAATACCATGGACTGTGAACAGAGATGCCGATATTGATAATATGCTGAAATTAAGTGTTGATGGAATTATTACTGATTATCCGGAAAGAGTTTTGAGAAAATTATAATAAGTCTTTTGTGTTTAATTTTTGAACCCTTCAGAGCATTTTGTTTTGGAGGGTTTTCTTGTTGGAATGCTTTTTTAGAATCAGGCTTCTAAATATTTATGTTTTTTACCTACAGTGGCAGCAACGCTTTTTTAAACAATTTATATAAATTAGCAAACTTTTATGCAATATCAGGACATAAATCTGATAATTGTTATGTCTTTACAATTCACGGCTAGTATCTTATATGAAAAAAGCACATATAAATTTTCTGATATCTCTCTGGATTATTCCTCTTCTTATGCTGCTACAATCGTGTAGCCACAATAAAAATGAGGAAAAAAAACTAATATCTGAAGATATCAATTTTGAATTGATTGCAACAACAGATGTCAGTAAAGCAAAAAACATAGCGACTGATATTCTGAATAAAGCTGAATCTACGCAAAATGATACGCTTTTTTTAAAAGGATACTATTATAAAACACTTCTTGATGTTAATTCGGGTTCAAAGGATAAGGCTTTAAAAGACAGTGAGCTGGCATTGTCTTATTCTGATAAACTCGAAGATGAGTATTACAGGCACAAATTGTTTATTGTCCTTGGCAAGTATTATGTTTTGCAAAATGAATATACAACGGCCCTTGACTATTATCTTAAGGCAAGGGATCACTTTGATGAACATAATGACACTATCAATTTACCGGTTACTTACAATGGTTTAGGTATATTGTATTTTGAGATGGGGGATTTTGAAAATAGCATCTTAAACTTTAATAAGTCATTTGATATCTATAAAACGTCCGATGATAAGAGGGGTATGGCTGTGTTTTATGCCAATATGGGTAATGTATACATGATTAGGGAAGATTTTATAAAGGCAAAGAAATATCAGGAACAATGCCTGGAGTCATTTACTAATCTAAAAGATACAGTGAATGTTGTCAGTACCATGATTAACCTCAGTAACATAGAATCTAATCTTAAAAACTATGATTCGTCATTGAGTATGCTGAATAAGGCACTGATGCTTTGTGATAAGATAAACGACTCGCGATTAAAAGAAAGAATTCTACTGAACTATGGTATTGTATACTCGGAAACTAATGAATTGTCCAAAGCAAAGGCATACCTCAAAGAACAAATTGAAATTACCAAGAGTATAAATTTTCCGAGAGGTAAACTGGATGCGTTACAGCAATTGGCTAAAGTAGCGGAGTCGGAACATAAATATAAAGAGTATGCCGACTATACAAGCAGCTATTATAAATTAAAAGATAGTGTATATGGTTCTGAAATCAAGCAAAAGATTGAAGAGCTTAAATGGGCAAATGAATTTGAAAAGACTGAACTTGAAAAGAATCATTTAAAGGATAAATATGATATTGAAAAAGACAGGAGTAATTATCTTACTTTTTCAATTGTATTGCTGTCCCTTATTCTGTTACTTATCGTAGGGGTTGCATGGTTATCATATAAAGGGAATAAAAAGAGTTTGAGAATCAGTAAGTTTGAAAATGAGAAATTGCAGGAAAGTGTTCTCAGGGAGCAAATAAATAATGAGAAAGAAAAAGCTGAAAATGAACTTTTAAAACTTAAATCACAACAGCAGGAATTAGAGCTTGATTTAAAGAACAGGGAAGTAACAAGTATCAGCGTACAGCTTATCGCAAAAAATAAGCTTATGATGGAAATTACTGATTTGCTTGAGAAGAGCAAGAAATCGAAGTCTAATATAGAAACGGAGCTTAAGTCTATTTTATCACAAAATCAAAATCAGGAGAAAGACTGGGAACAATTCAGAGAGGTTTTTGAGAAAATCCATCCTAATTTTTTTGATAAGATTAAAATACAGTTCCCTCAACTTTCAACTACTGATGTAAGGATTTGTGCTTACATAAAAATTGGTATGTCTCTTCATGAAGTTTCAAATCTTCTTAACATAACCATGCAAAGTTTGCATACTTCACGATATAGAATCAGGAAAAAATTAGGCCTTGAGACTGACCAGAATTTAGATGATTTTGTAAATCAGATATAAATTTGATTATTCAAATAGTAACTTGATAATTTGATTCATTAATAGACTGTTAACTTAGTTGTCTATTGGGTTAAGCGGTGTTAAATTACTTTTGTTTTAGTTAAATATCTTGTAATCAGTTGTTTTTGGTAAAATGTAATTTACTGTTGTTGAGTATTTGTCTAGTGGTGTTTTGATTCGTTTGTTAATTTAAAATTTACTTTTGAGTGCTATTAACTACATAAAGCTAAATTTAAATTAACTATGAAGAAAATTACATTACTGATGCTGGTAATGTTGTTTTTCACTTTTGGAAAATCCCATGCTCAGTGGAGCGAGAATTTTGAGAATGGGATACCTTCCACCTGGGGAAAATTTACATTGCTTAACGGAGCACCGGGTACTGTACCACAATGGGTCAATTCTACGGGAACAACCTGTCAGGGTACAACTGGAGCTTATGTTTCTAATGCGCTTATTGGTATGGGAAATACCAGCCAGGCCTGGTTGGTTACTCCTCAGGTGCAATTGCCTCCAAATGCAGACTTAACCTTCTTTGCCCTTCAAACATATCCTGCCCAAAATGGTAGTATATATGAGCTAAGACTCTCTACAACTTCTGCAACTGATGTTTCGACTTTTACTTTAGTTAAAACATGGACTGAAAACGAAATGAATCCGGGAAATCAACTGGCTTGTTACAAGCAAACGGTTGATTTGGGTACTTATGCAAATCAAAACGTATACCTGGCATTCATTAAGAAGGATACCCAGTATGGAAACACACTTCAGGGTGAGAGGTTTACAATGGACGATGTGAAGATTACGCAAAGGTGTATTACTCCGACTTCTTCATCAGGAGTAGCTACAGGTGCAAATACCGCTACCATTACCATTAACGGAACTACAACAGGATCATGGGATATCAATCTCATCCCCGGTAGTACTACGGCTCCTAATACAGATGTAGTTACCCATACCGGTACGACTTCGCCAATTTCTGTTTCAGGATTAACAGGTTCTACACCATATACCTACTATGTAAGGTCAAATTGTGGAACGACTCAGAGCAACTGGATTGGCCCGTATAACTTTACAACCTTTCAGGAAGCTGCCACATTACCACTAACGGATAATTTTGAATCGACAACTGTAGGCTGGTCTATGAACAACGGCACTCAGCTAAACAAATGGTTTGTGGGTAATGCTGCAAATAATGGTGGACAAAAAGCACTATATGTAAGTAATAACAATGGTACAGCAAATGCTTATACCATTACGCAATCATCTATTGTTCATGCTTACAGGGATTTGATTATTCCTGCAGGAACAACAAACATTGGAATTTCTTTCGACTGGAAAGGAGTGGGAGAGACTAATGATTATTTTTATGTATGGGCAGTCCCTGCCACCTTTAACCCTGTTGCGGGTACTGGTATAAATGCTAATGCAACCCAAATAAGAATTGCTGATAAATTCAATAACTCAACGAATTTTCAGCCATACGCATACATGTTTAATGCAACTCAGTTTGCAGGGCAGACAATGCGTTTAATTTTTGAATGGAGAAATGATGCTATCAATGGAGTACAGCCGGCGGCAGCAATCGACAATGTATCTGTAAAGGTTGTGAACTGTAATGTTCCGTCAAATATCACTTATACCGGTATTACGACTAATGGCGGAACAATAAACTGGCAGGAAAACGGAACGGCTACTGAATGGAATGTACTCATATTGCCTATGGGATCACCGTTTCCAGCAGAAAGCGTTGCAGGTATTACGACTACAGCGCCAACATATACTGTAAATAACCTTAACCCAACTTCAGGTTACGATGTTTATGTAAGATCAGTATGTTCATCTGCAAATAAGAGTATCTGGGTAAAAGCTGCAAACAGGCTGATAACAGCTTGTGGTACAATAATCCCACCTTATACTGAAGGCTTCAATTCAACATCACCAAGTAAAGGTTGCTGGACAGTGATTGATGCCAATAATGATAACTTAAAATGGACGCTTAATACCACATATCAGCCGTATGAAGGTGATCAGTTAGCATCATTAACCAAATACTGGAATTCAACAAGCAATGATGACTGGTTGATCAGTCCGGCGATACAGCTTAACGGTAACCAAAGGGTGAAATTCCGTTACAGGGTTGTGTCTGCATCTTATACAACCGAAATGGAAGTAAAATTATCTACCACAGGTAATACTCTAGCTGATTTTACTACTACATTGATGCCACAGCAGGTAATCAATAATACGGTTTATGACCAAAAGATATTTTACCTGAACAACTATAATGGTGTTGCTTACATTGCTCTGCACGTTCCTAACGTAACAACAAATAGCTGGACATTATGGATTGATGAGTTTGTAGTGGAAGATATTCCTGCTTGTGCTGCACCAACTGCACTTACAGGCTCTAACTACAGTAACAACACTGCAACATTATCATGGGCTGCGGGCTTTCAGGAAACACAGTGGGAAGTAAAAGTACAGCCTGCAAATAGTGGTGTACCTACAACAGATGGTACACTTGTATCTTCTAACACTTACAATGCGCAGAGTTTAAATGCTGCTACATTATATGAGTACTATGTAAGGGCTTATTGTTCTTCAACAAATAAAAGTGAGTGGGCAGGTCCGTTTGTATTTAATACAACAGTTTGTCCTGCGCAGGATAGATGTAATTATAAATTTACGATTACTGCTACAAGTGCGAGTGGAACTTTCTCAAATCTGAGAGTATCTCAAAACGGAATTTTGGTAGGGACTGTTAGTGCTTATGCATTAAACAACACCGGTACAGTAGCTATGTGTCCGGGGCTTCCATTTACGCTTAATTGGGACTACAATAGCTGGGATACTTATGTGGCTGAAGTTATTGTAACCGATTCTTATGATGAGATCGTGTATCATTATGTAAAAGGGATTACTCCGGTAGTACAACCTATTACAGTTCCTGTATATTCTGGTACAGCGACTTGTTCACCCGTGGCTTGTCCTAAGCCTCAAAATTTAATTACTACAACCAATAGTGCTACAAGTATTACTATTGACTGGACAGAACCTGGAACTGCTACTTCATGGGAAGTGTTTGCAGTGCCTGCCGGAGAGCCTACGCCAACAACAACAAGTGTTGGCCAGATAACTACGTCTCATCCATATACATTAAACCAACTTACACCGGGTAGAAGATATACATTTTATGTAAGGTCTATTTGTAGTGATACGAGCAAAAGTACATGGACGTTACCAAAAACTTTCTATACCCAAATCACAAATGACAATTGTGATACCGCATATGTATTGCCTGTAAGTACTACGGGTTATTGCGATACACCTTACAGTGCTACACTGTTGGGGGCAACAGCATCACCTCAGGGTAATGTTTGTGGTATAGCAGCCTATGCTAATGATGATGTTTGGTTTGAGTTTACGGCCACTTCTACATCACATATCCTTTATATCAATAACAGGGCAGGATCAAGTGCTACCACTCTTAACCTGAGCAAAGTGCTGTATAGCGGTTCTTGCGGCAGCCTTACACAGGTACAATGTATTCAGGGAGCTACTGTTCAGTACAATACCACTTATTTTATAACAGGTACAGGCGCTAACAACAATGATGTACTGCTAAACAATCTTACAGTAGGTACTACATATAAACTAAGGATATTCTCTAACTATGCTGCGGCTAACGATACACGTTTTGATATATGTATCGCTACACCAAATAAAGCAATAGCAATTGATCAGACTACATATACTGAAGAGCAATTGATAAGCGATGTTCTTGTAAACGAGAATTGTGCACAGGTATCTAACCTTAACTATACTACCGGTACTAACTATGGTGCTGCTCACAATGGTATAGGTTACTTTAGTTCAAATGGTGCTGATTTCCCTTTTGACAGCGGAATAATACTTTCTACAGGAAAGGCAGGTAATGCAACCGGTCCAAAAACGGTTATTCAGTCTGCTAATTACATGCAGACGGTATCACCATATGCAACGCTTTGGTTAGGAGATCAGGATCTGTATAATTTTGTTTCTGCATCAGGGACTTCACCTGGTTTGGTAAACTTCTATAATGCGACTTCTATAGAATTTGACTTTATGGCCTACGGAACAGAAATGTCATTTGACTATCTGTTTGCTTCAGAAGATTATGGTCTATTCCAGTGTAATTACGGAGATGCATTTGCTTTCTTCCTTACAGACAGTGCAGGCAATACGGTTAACCTTGCTACGCTGCCGGGAACAACACAGCCGGTATCTGTATCTACAACAAGAAACAGCAAATTTAATTATGACGTTAACGGTTCAAATTGTGCTGCAGGAAACCCGCAATTCTTTGACAGGCTATATGATGGATACAAAGGTGATTCAAGATATGCAGCATCTGCAAACTTTATGGGTAATACCAAGCCGCTTAAGGTTCAGGCTCCTGTAATACCTGGTGAGACTTACCGAATCAAGATGGTAATCGCAGAAACCAACGACGGAAACTACGATTCTGCTATATTCCTTGATGCTAACAGCTTTGATGTTGGGCGTATTAATTTTGGCGCAGACCTATTGGTAAGCACAAATAATGCAGTTTGTTTTGATGGTGAGAAATTACTGGATACAAAACTGAGTACAACCTATTTCAACTTTGTATGGACTAAGGATAATGTTGTTATCGCAGGAGCTACAGGTTCTTCATATACTGTAACTGAACCGGGTACTTATGCAGTAACTGCAACGGTTATTACAACAGGATGTACTACAGGGGATGAGATAGAAATCGAATTCTTTGATAATATAGAGACTTTGGTTAATGCGCCTTCTGATCTTACATTATGTTCGTCAACTACAGAGGCAGATTTTAATTTAGAACTTAACACGGCAACCATACTTGAGAACGTAGCAAATGCTGCTGATTATGCGGTTAGCTATTTCGAAACTCAGGCTCTTGCAGAAACAGGAGATGCTGCCGATGCGATAGCTGACAGTTCAGCTTATACAGCGGCAAATGATCAGACAGTTTATGTTCGTGTAGAGAATACCGTAACAGGATGTTTTGTTACAGATTCTTTCAAAACAATTGTAGTACCTAACAGTACAGCGGTAATAGAATTCTCTTATGCTGCAGATATCTGTGTAATTGCAACTCAAAACCCTGAACCTGTTAAGGCAGCAGGATTTGCAGAAGGTGGAATTTTCAGTGTTACAGATGCAAATATTACGGTAGATACAGCTACAGGTATAATTGATCTTTCAGCAACTCAACCAGGTACTTATACTGTTTCTTATACATTGCCAACTGCAAATTGTGTAACCGGAGGTACGTATGATGCATTGGTTACTATTGCTCCTGCAACTTCTCCGGAAATAACATTCAGTTATGCAGATGTTTGTGTGTTAGAAACTAGTGCATCTGCTGTATTGCCTACAGGTTTTGTAACAGGCGGTACGTATTCATCGACTACATTAACCGTAGATGCATCGACAGGTGAAATTGATCTGACAGGTGCAACAGTGGGGACACATAATGTAAGTTATTCAGTAGTAGAAGATGCATCAGCATGTACTTCGGCTGATACTTATGTGGCTACTATCAATATCACAGCTACACAGCAACCGGCAATCGGCTTTAGCTATGCAGATGTATGTGTATTGGAGGCTAATGCTTTACCGGTATTACCAACAGGTTTCGTATCGGGAGGAACATATACTTCTACGACACTAACAGTAAATTCGTCTACAGGTGAAGTTGATTTAAGTACGGCAACAGTAGGCAGTCATAATGTAACCTATTCGGTAATTGATGATGTTCAGGCTTGTACTGGTGCCGATAGTTTTACTGCAACTATCAATATTACGGCTGCTACGCAACCGGTAGTAACGTTTAGTTATGATGAAGTATGTGTTTTGGCTACAATAGCTGAGCCGGTTTTATCTGCCGGATTTGCGGCTGGCGGAACATATTCATCAGCAACCCTTACGGTTGATGCCCAAACAGGTGCTGTAGATATGACATCAGCTACCGTAGGTAATCACGATATATCATATGAAGTTGCAGAAGATGCGGCTAATTGTGCAGCATCAGCAACATACACTGCATCTATAGTGATTACAGATGCTATACAGCCAGTTACCACATTTAGTTATGAAGCGGTTGATTACTGTAATGGTTCGGGTGTAGTAACTCCTGAGTTAGCTGCCGGGTTTAGTGCAGGAGGAACATTTAGCGCTAATGATAACGGAATTGTTATAGATACTGCAAATGGTGAAGTAAACACATCAGCAAGCCAGCCGGGTACTTATGTAATTTCATATACCTATACAGCTCAACAGGATTGCGAAGCAGACGGAAGAAGCACATTTACACTGACTATTCAGGGAGGAATTACTGCCGAGATACAGGATGCTTGTCGTGGAAATGCACTATGGCTTGAAGCTGTTCCTCTAAACAATTCTTATGATGCGTCATCTGCAATATATGTTTGGAAAGATGAGAACGGAATAACTGTAGGTAACGATAGCGCATCATTTAATGTTGCCGAATATCTTACCGGCAATCCAAGTGCAACATTGCCTTTAACCTTTGAAGTGACTGTAACCTCAGGAGAGTGTTTTGTAACTACGGAATATGAGGTGTTTAATGCACTTTGTGAAGTTCAAAAAGGTATTTCTCCAAATAATGACGGTATGAATGATTATCTGGATCTTTCAGGCATGAATGTTAAGGAGATTTCAATTTTCAACAGATATGGTGAAAAAGTGTATGATAAAGCTAACTACACCAATGAATGGTTTGGACAAAATAATTCAGGAAATGAACTTCCTACAGGTACTTACTTCTACTCGATAGAACTGAATTCCGGAGGCAGTAAAACAGGATGGATTTACATTAACAGGCAAAATTAGGTAGTTTGTTAGTAAGGAATGGGTGGCTGATTTATTAGCATTTTTTAAGTCACCCTGACCTTACCTTATGGTTTTTAAATGAATACTAAGTGAGGCGGTATAACCGGCCTCACTTTTATAGTTATAAAAAAGTACATAAAATAGATGTAAATATTCATACTGATGTTTACTGAAATTGACAGGGGAGATGAATTTAAATGAAAATTAAGCTAATGAAAAAGGCACATATTTACATACTGATGATAGTATTATTATGCCATGGGATTACTAAGGCACAGACAGGGTGTGATGAACTTCCGGCCAGTCTTACACAGGTGACACCATCAGATCTTGCAAATAATATTTACACTATTGATTATGCCCGCCCTATATCGCTCACCGCCGATGTGGATACTACAGGTATAGATCCGGCTCAGGTAATATATCAATGGGATTTTGGCGGTGGAGCAATTTTATATGGCAAGACCATAAACTATACTTCGGTACAGGAAGGGCTTATTACCCTTACATTAACAACAACATATCAGGGTTGTGTTACTGTAAGGACTTTTACGTTTAATGTACAGAAGGGAGTTCCGTTTTCTCTATACAGGCAATTTAATGGAAGGTATGATTATACTGCCATTGGAAATACACTGAACCTTCAGGAAAATGCAGGAATTTTAGTTAGCGACGAATGTGGAGTACTGACACAGTCTTCGGCTACATTAAGCTTACAACCCGGCCAGACTATCGTGGCAGCCTATCTTTACTGGGCAGGTTCAGGTTTAGGAGACTTTGATGTAAAACTTAATAATATTGATGTTACCGCCCAAAGAAGATTTTATTCAACAATATCTATCGGAACAAACAATCATAAACCTGATTTTGGTGCATTTGCAGATGTTACCGATATAGTAACAAGTAGCGGTACCTATACGCTTTCTGATTTGGATATTACACAAACTATAGCTGATGATACAGATTATTGTTATTATGCACTAAACTTTGCGGGATGGTCAGTAATAATAATTTATAATGATATTTCATTACCATATAATCAGGTTGCTGTCTATGATGGTTTTAAAGGAGTGGATGCTCAAAATCCATTACTGAATATCTATTTGGATAACCTTAATGTAATAAGCAATACCGGTGCTAAAATAGGTTTTCTTGCATGGGAAGGCGATAATGGCATTGCGGTTAATGAAACTGTAAATGTAAACGGATCGGTTTTAAGTAATCCTCCATTGAATCCTGCCAATAATGCTTTTAACGGAACCAATAGTTTTACAGGAGCATCAGATCTTTGGAATATGGATATTGACTATTATAATATCCAAAATTACATTGCCGTAGGCGATACAGATTTAGATGTCTCGCTTACCTCGGGGCAGGATGGTATTGTAATGAACAACATAGTTACTGTTATAAATAGTGAACTGCCTGATGCGAGTATTGAGATGATATTTTTGAGTGGGGATGAAGTATGTTTTAATCGTGACCTCCAATTGGTTTACATGGCTAAAAACTATAACAGTACCGATGTACTTCCTGCCAATACTCCAATAGCTGTTTATGCAGATGACGTATTGATAGCTACTACGGCAACAACAGCAGATATTGCTATTGAAGGTTCAGAAGTAAATGTTTTGAATGTTACCTTGCCTCCTCAGATTCCGGATGAGTTTACGCTTAAATTCGTTATTGATGACGATGGTACCGGAGCTGGCAGTGTTAGGGAAACAGATGAAACTAACAATGAATATTCTGAAACCGTTATTTTAAGGCAGGGTATAGAGCCTCAGCAGATAGAAAGTGAATTGTCTGCATGTTCTGCAGGAACTACAGGTACATTTGATCTTACTCAGGCTACTACCGAAGTGACGGCTGATTATGATTACGATTTTTATGCGACACAGACTGATGCTGAAGCGGAAACAAATGTTATTACAGATCCTGTTAACTATGTTTCGGCCAATGCAACGGTTTATGTGAGAGTATATGATATGTTTTCTCCAACATGTTATGAGGTTTTTCCAATCACGCTTACCCTTTTAGATTGTCAGCCGCACAAACCACAGGATGTAGAAGTGTGTGCCTCTTCGGGTCAGAGTTCAGTAGTGTTTGACCTGAACACTTTTGAAGGAGAAATACTTAACGGAAGAGATGCCGCTGATTATATCATAACGTATCATAATTCGCTGCAAGGGTCTCAAGATGATACAGATTTTGTTTCTGATCCGGCTGCTTTTTCAGTAAATACAGGTAGCCAGGCAACGGTATACATCCGTATGGAAACTGCTTCCGATGCAACTTTGTTTGGGACTACTGATTTTCTGATCAGTGTACTTGCTCCTCCAACGGCTACGCAACCATTTCCTCTTGAATCCTGCGCAGACAACTTCGACGGCTTTGCGTACTTTGATCTGACCCAGGCAGGTGCAGAGATACTAAACGGGCAGAGTGGGCTAACGATCACCTACCACAGCACCCAGGCAGCGGCAGAGTTTGGCGTAAACCCGATCACTACAGCCTCGAACTACCATAGCGTAC
>QFQM01000588.1 GCA_003243255.1 Flavobacterium psychrophilum
AAACCGTTCTTCTGTAATCAGCTTACCATTGGTATCAATCACTACATAGTTGTCATCTTTAAGTCTCACAAATGCCCTTTCCTCTGAGTAATTATTGACGTAGTTGTAATTGGTGTCATTCACTACGATTTCTCCCTTGAGATTAACAAACCCTTCGTAGATGCTTTCGGAGCTGACAATGTTTTCATCAAAAGGTGTTTTATGTAACATCATCTTGGCAAGCCCATCGCAAAGCTGACCACTTATCCAGATACGCTCCTTATGGTCTCTGGAAAAAACCAATTCTCCTTTCTTGTTGGCAAATCCTGTTCTCGCGCTGTAGCCAAGTGTGTCAGATTTTTCAGCTGGAATTTCGACCATGAAATGTCCGTTGTGTAGACTTTGGATATCTTCATATTTCCCATACGGTATAATGAACTTGCCTAATGAATCAATTACACCGATTTCCAGTTTTACTTCCTCACCGTCATCGGGGTGAGGTCGATGGGATAGACCGGTCACCACGCATGTACCACTTATAAATTTCTCTACATTCCTGAACGCAGTATCAATAACAAGCTTTCCCTTTTTATTGATGAATCCAGATTTTCCCGTTACGCTTCTGACTTCAGCAAGCCCATGGCTGAATGAATCAGCATAAGGATAGGGTAGATGAAATGGCTTTTCACCACGGGTATTGATGAACAAGGGCTTACCCTGTATGAAAGCTAAAGCAAGTCCCTCACTAAAAGGATTTGCATAATCAAACTGCGGAGAAATTACGAACGCACCATTTCTGTTAATGTAACCATAAGTACCACTGATCCTTGCTGCAGCAAGCTCTTCAGAAAAATCCTGCAAGGCGATATAGCGAGGCTCTATGACAACGGTACCCTTGGAGTCAATGCATCCGAATTTACCTTTTTCAATGACCTGAAAAACGGCACAGTCAGGATTTTGCCCATAAACATTTGTCAATATTGATAATAAAAACGAGAGAGCGCTTATTGCTCTAATATGGGTTGGGGCATGCCACATCATAGTGTATTGTGGTTGGGGTTTCATTTACAACGCTAACGAATGACTCGATATTATTTGCTTCACAGCTAGAATTGCAGACCTGTAAAAAAGTCACACCGGATATCATAAATTGCGCAGTATGACCTTACTTTTCTTTATCTCGTGGTCTCTATTTCCGTTTAAAGTGGAAATTGTATTCCTGTTAAAATTCGTATATTTATATTGTTAAAAGGGTCTTCTTACCTGCATATCTCATCCCATGATGGGTGCTGCCGTTACTGGCACGTGGGTTGGAAGATCTTTTAATTTTTTTACCCTTCTTCTTCGTAAAGATTAATGATGCTCGCATATTTATCTTTTAGAGCATCAAAGTAACGAGTTTCCCAGTCATTGATTTTCTATTTACAGCCCATCAAGTAATCAATAATACTCAATTCTGGCATCTCAGGATTAGGAATTATTGGGTTATATGTTTCCATAATCTACAGAATTAATTCTGTCACAAAAGAACTCCGGGCAGCAATGCATCGCCTTGTCAAAAGCTTCCGGCATAAAATTCATTGTGCCTTCGGCTTGGTATTTTGCTTCAAATTTATTCCGTTTCCTTGTTGACAAGTCAGCTGCCCTTCGTGGTGCAGTGCCATAATTAATTCTTACGATTATGGAAAACGTAAATCAACCTTCAAATTCAAACATCT
>QFQM01000589.1 GCA_003243255.1 Flavobacterium psychrophilum
ACATGACATCATGGAAAATATCAAAACAAAAAAGATAAATGTCTTCATAGTTTATATCTAATATTTATAATGTGAATCTGGCTTTATATGCGGATCACCTGATCCTGAGCCCGTATTAGGCAGTGGGAGGGGTACGCTCTTTAAAAAAAAGATATTCCAATTAAAATCCCCTAATTTTTCTGCTATGAGAGTTAATCCTCTTAAACTCTGAGATGAAATATTTGCGTCATAATATTTTCTCATTGCGTGTTCATCCATAGCCGCTCCCTCACTAGTATAACTAAATCTACTATATGCTCGCCCTTCAAAATCAGCACCAATCTCAACCCCTCTAGCATCTAATTTTTGGGCTTCTTTTAATCCATGCTTTTTGAAGAAACCATAATGAGCTGCCTCATGCATAATGGTTAAGCCAGTCACAAACATTTGGAAGCCTAATTCTTTTCCATTGTGAGAAATAGAAGCTTGTTTAAAAGCCCTTTCTAAGGCTGCAAGCTTTTCTCCAGAAATATAAAGATTTTCTTCATCATATTCAGGTTTATAATGGCTTCCGCTTTGATAAGCGGGATTGGTAAAATTACTCGAATTTTGTAAGTCATACCTAGTAGGTACAATCCATGGACCAGAACCATAACTTACCATCTGATCAAATTCTGTATTAGAGACTCCCGTAGTTTTTATAAAAGCATCTCTAACAGTTTTATTATTTTTCAGCATTGGCAAATAATATTTTAGCATTCTAGTTAGCGTAGGATATGCCTTGGCAAACTGTGCATTTATTCTAAACAACCCTCCTTCATCCACAAAATTAATTGGAGAATTTCCAGCATAGCTATATGGAGACTCAGAAGAAAGAATTCCACTTAATTGATCTTTTACATTCCACCTTCCAATAACAGGATCATAGAACCTTGCCCCGTAATCATACTGTTCCAGTTCATTTTGCAATTCCTTGCCGTTGTAAAGATAGTTATTATACAAGCCAATGGGACTACCAGTGGATTTCCTCATACCAAATGGATAATAATTATCTTCTTGTAATCGTCGCAAAGTACCATTATTTACATCAAAAGTATAACGAACATTACTTAAATGATCTTTAAGGTCGTATCGATAGATGTAATCATTACCACTTTTAAAAATCATTCCTTCTTCAGTTTGAATAAGCTCTATGGCTTTATTGGTATATTGTATACCTGCTACATAATCTGTATTTGTAGTAGTTGACCCAGCATAAACTTTCCTTAGTTTTCTACCTGTGGCGTCGTACACGTAATTAATAGAAGCACCAGTTTTGCTAGCACTAACGGGGAGATTTAAATAATTATAAGTAATGGCAAACCCCATTTTACCATCAACTATGGCATTTCCATTTAAATCATATTCATAATCTACAGTGGTAATATTATCCACAGAAATTAATTTATTCGCGTTGTAGGTATAAGCATTAGCGCCATTACCATCCCTATTTAAGCTTAAAATATTGCCCATCACGTCATAGGTAATTTTCTCAGACATCACGATACCCGTGCTTTCCCCATTCGTCAATCTATTTAATCTATCATAGCCATATACAAATTCATTAGATAGATTAGTTGCTTTTCCCCAAGCTTGGCCAGAGATATTGCCATTATATTGTGGGCTGGTACCGTCTTCATATTTCAATTCCATACTAAACTGATCGCTGATGCTTTT
>QFQM01000590.1 GCA_003243255.1 Flavobacterium psychrophilum
AAACGCAATTCAATCCAAACTTCTACATTCAAGGGATCAGACACTCATTGTCGTATTACACGGATCTAAGTCCTGCTGATTTTGAAACGCTGTATGCCAGGAATAAAGCCGAGACTATTGACATGCTGCAAGGCAGTTTTAAAACAGGAGAACTGCCCAACACAAGACCTGAAGTAGTCGTTTTAGGGTACAATCAAATCGATATTGCCAGGATTTATGACAACATTAATGCCGATCACCAGAACAATGAAGTACAAATTCCCATAAAGGCATTCTTTCAAAACCTGTCATTGCTGGACAGAAAGAACAGAAAAGAACCACACATCGTGTTATATGACAAGCATGTAAATATTGATCAGCTTCGCACGGTTTACAATGCATTAAAATACCCGATAACCTACGTGCAAGGACCACCCGGCACTGGCAAGACACAAACGCTTTTAAATATTATTGTGAACTGCCTGACCAATAGCAAAACGCTGTTGATATCGTCCAATAACAATGTGCCTGTAGATGGGATCAAAGAGAAATTGTTCTTAGGGAAGTATCGGGATAAAAATATTTTACTTCCAGTAATCCGACTGGGTAACAAGGAATACATCAGGCAGGCATTAAAAAGAATCAGAGAGTTGTATGCCTTTGAAACAAAAGATGTACCCAAGGAGGATCTGCTATTTAATTTAAAAGAAAAGTCACGGGAGAATAATAAGTTATTACTGGCTAAGCTAAAGCAATACGAAGATAGGGTTGACTTAACTCAAAATATCGAATTCGTAAATAACTTATTGTCAAAAGAAAGGAATCACCTTCTGGAAAAGGAAAAACAGTTACTGAAAGAAAGACTGGATCAGATACCGGAAGTTCATAATGATGACTTGAATAACATCTATGAAGTAATAAAGGGAAATCACCAATTGCTTCAGTTTTTTTATTTTCAATCGTTACGCTGTGTTAAACGCTTACGAACCAACGATTACAAAGAGCTTATTGAAATTCTTGAAATGGAAACGGAAGATGACCAGATAAAAGAATTTAATAAGTGGATTGCTGACGATGATAACCTGGAGAAATTCACCAATGTATTCCCAGTCATCCTCACCACGAATTTATCCAGCCGAAAACTGGGAAGAAAGTTTAAGTTTGATTTGCTGGCTATTGACGAAGCAGGCCAATGCGACATATCTACCAGCCTTATCCCCATTTCCAAGTGTAACAACATTGTGTTAATTGGTGATACCAACCAGCTAAAACCAATTGTTCTTTTTGAAGAAACCAGGAACGAAGAACTGATGAAGCAGTTCGGTGTTAGCGAACCGTACGATTACTACCAGAACTCAATCCTTTCTACCTATAAAAGAATAGACAATATCTCGCGGGATATTTTGCTGAGCTATCATTATCGCTGTGGTAAAAAGATCATCAATTATTCGAACATGAGGTTTTATGAGAATAAGCTGAATCTTTCGATGTTGGGTAACACAGGTGAAGTACTGCTGATCGATGTGAATAACGCAAACCATAAATTGAAGAACTCTACCCTGGAAGAGGCTCAGGAAATAGTAAGGTATATCATTGATAATAAGTTATCTGATGTTTTTATTATCACCCCATTCCGAAACCAGGAAGATGTTTTAAAGCATTATCTGCGGGCGGCTAAAGAGAAAGGTGAAATTGATCCCTCTGTAAGCTGTGGG
>QFQM01000591.1 GCA_003243255.1 Flavobacterium psychrophilum
CCACAACTCTTTGATAATTTAAACTTTCCATAATTGTCAAGAGTAGTGAATAAGATGAATAACAGTTTTTCAAACAGCAAGATGACACCCGAAAAGCTCATTAAAATGTTTAATGGAGAGGCTAAGGAAATGAGCAGTGAGGATGCAGCAAAGCTGTTGTTGTTTTTAAAGAAACTGGCCAGGATTGTGGTCGTAAAATATTTAGAGAGATGAAAAAGGACAGGGAACCTATCGCTGATCTATATATCCGCGTAAGCACCGATGAGCAGGCGGACAAAGGTTATTCGCAAAGAAACCAGGAGGAAATGTTGCGGAAATATTGTGACAACCATTCTATCGAGATCCGTAATATTATTTATGAAGATCATTCCGCAAAATCTTTCAACAGGCCGGAGTGGAAGAAATTAATTCAGCAACTTAAAAAGCACAGAAATCGGATAGACTTGATCTTGTTCACAAAATGGGACCGATTCAGCCGCAATGCCGGCGATGCCTACCAAATGATAAATGTGCTGCGTGACCTCAACGTTGAGCCGCAGGCTATTGAGCAGCCTTTAGATTTGTCTATACCGGAGAATAAAATGATGCTGGCATTCTATCTTGCCGCACCTGAAGTTGAAAATGACCGCCGTGCCCTCAATGTTTTTTACGGAATGAGACGGGCAAAGAAGGAAGGTCGTTATATGGGACTTGCTCCGGTGGGTTATAAGAACAAAGTTGATGAGACAGGCAATAAATACATCGCTCCAAAGCAACCTGACGCATCAATTCTTTTATGGGCTTTTGAACATATAGGCAAAGGGGCTTTCAATACAGCACAGATTTGGAAAAAGGCTAAGGATAAAGGTCTAAGATGCAGCAAAAATGCCTTTTGGCAATTGATCAGGAATCCGTTGTACTGTGGAAAGATTTTTATTCCCAGGTTTAAGGATGAGGAAAGTTATTTTGTAGAGGGGCAGCACGAGGCAATTATTACAGAAGAATTGTTTGATCGTGTGCAGGACGTTTTGGACGGTCGTGGTAGAAAATACAGACCAAAGATTGAGACGCAGCGGGAATTTCCCCTGAAAGGCTTTCTTATATGCCCCGAATGCGGAAAGCTGCTTACAGCAAGTAAATCAAGAGGAAGAAGTCGGCATTATACTTACTACCATTGTTACCGAGGATGTTCACACCGGATTAATTCTGAAAAAATAACAAAGGCTTTCGACGATGAGCTGAAAAGATACGTACCCAAAAAGGAGATATTGGATATTTATCATAGGATAGTGTGCGAAACTTATTATGAAATGACAAATGATATTCAGGTCTCAAAAAAACAGGTCTTGGGCCAGATAAATGAATATGAAAAAAGAATGTCTCACATTAGGGACCTTCTTGCAACGGATAAGATAGAGGCATCGGATTACAACGATTTTAAAGCTCAATACAGTTCCACGATCGAGCAGTTAAATATAAAAGTCGATGGCCTTAACGCAAAATTTCCTTGTCTGGAAGGGCTTCTTTCATCGGGATTGGAGAACCTCATGAGGTTGGATAAGATATTAGGAGAAGGGAATAATGAAGATGTACGAGCCATCGTAAACATGATATACCCTGATAAACTAACCTTTAATGGGAATGTTTTTTCAGTGGGAAAAGTAAACGTAGCATTGAGTTATAGTTATCATCTTAGATAATGTGTAAG
>QFQM01000592.1 GCA_003243255.1 Flavobacterium psychrophilum
CCTCGCGCGTGAGCAGTTCGCGTTCGCCTTCGGCCGGGTTGATGAAGGCCGTGCCCGGCACATGCAATCCCATGGCCTCCAGCAGCATCTGGTTGCTGTTGGCCGTGCCGTAGAAGGTGCAGGTGCCTTCGCCGTGGTAGGCAGCCGTTTCGGCGGCCAGCAGTTCCTTGCGGCCCACCAGGCCCTGCGCGGCCTGTTCGCGCACCTTGGCCTTGTCGCCATTGGACAGGCCCGAGGTCATGGGGCCGGCCGGCACGAACACCGTGGGCAGATGGCCGAAATGCAGGGCCCCGATCAGCAGGCCCGGCACGATCTTGTCGCAAATGCCCAGCATCAGCGCGGCGTCGAACACGTCGTGCGACAGCGCGATGGCCGTGCCCATGGCAATGGCGTCCCGGCTGAACAGGCTCAGTTCCATGCCGGGCGCGCCCTGGGTCACGCCGTCGCACATGGCCGGCACGCCGCCGGCGACCTGCGCCGTGGCGCCGAGCCTGCGCGCCTCGTCCTTGAGGATGTCGGGATAGCGTGCCAGCGGCGCATGGGCCGAGAGCACGTCGTTGTATGCGGTGACGATGGCGACGTTGGGCGCCTTCTCTTCCACGATGCGTATGCGGTCGCCGCCTGGAATGCCCGCAAAGGCATGGGCCACATTGGCGCAGCCCATGGACTGGGCGCCGGGCGGGCGCGCGGCCATGGCGTCCACCTGCTCCAGGTAGGCGGCGCGTGATTGGGCACTGCGCTCGCGGATGCGGCGCGTGACCTGCTCGACGATGGGGTGGATGGTGCTCATGCGGGGTTCCTGCGGATGCGCTGGTGCGCGTTTTCTCTCTGTCGCGTTGTCTTTATGGGAAATGTCGGCCGGGGCATCCCTCCCAGGTGCGTCCGGCCCTGCACCGAAGCTTACTTCACTGCGCGCGCCTGCTTGACGGCGGCCTGCACCTCGTCCCATGTGCCCTGGCCCACGGTCTTGGCAATGCCGACATTCACCGCCGCGAGCTTGTCGCGCATGCGGCTGGCTTCTGCGGCGGGCAGCTCGTTGACCTGCATGCCTTTGGCCTTGATGTCGGCCAGGGCCTTGGCGGCTTCCTCGCGCGTGTCCTTGCGTTCGAACTCACGGCTCTTGACGGCGGCATCCTGCAGCACCTTCTTCTCGGCCGGGCTCAGCGTGTCCCACCACTTCTTGCTGACGGTGACGATCCAGGGGCTGTAGACGTGGTTGGACACCGTGAGGTACTTCTGCACTTCATAGAACTTGCTGGACAGCACGGTGTTGAAGGGGTTTTCCTGGCCATCGACGGCACGGGTCTCCAGCGCCGTGAACAGCTCGGAGAACGGCAGCGGCACGGCATTGGCGCCCAGGGCCTTGAAACTGTCCAGGAAGACGTTGTTCTGCATCACGCGCAGCTTCACGTCGGCCAGGTCTTCCATCTTGGCGATGGGGCGCTTGTTGTTGGTGAGGTTGCGGAAACCGTTTTCCCAATAGACCAGGCCCACCATGCCCTTGGGCTCCAGCGTGGCCTTGACCTTCTCGCCCACGGGGCCGTCCAGCACGGCGTCGGCTTCCTTGACATTGCTGAACAGGAAGGGTGTGTCCCAGACGGCCATTTCGGGCGACAGGCCCACCAGGGTGGCGGTGGAGCCGACCATCATCTCCTGTGCGCCGCCGATCAGCGCCTGCTGCATC
>QFQM01000593.1 GCA_003243255.1 Flavobacterium psychrophilum
AATGTAAATAAATTAGGTCAATTAGGTTTTCAGGCTGGATATGGTTCTTATTCCTATTCTATTTATTTACGTCGAGATGGAACATTGCCGATGACAGGCAACTTAAATATGGGTTCTCAAAGTATTAATAATACTCAGGATATTAACGGAGCAGGTAATTTAACCATGTCAGGGAGAGGAAATTTTGGCAGTGAAGTTGCCGCTAAGAATGGTTATGGAGACAGTATTACATTAGGTGGTGATGCTTCCAGCAATGATTATGAACTCCGTTTAGGTAGTGGGAAACCCTTAGCCATTTATTCGCCTAACTCGACTCAATATTCAACGGTTTTATCTGTCAACCGAAATACCGTTATTGGTGAACGACTTGCAACTAATGGGTTAAATCCTAATGATTTACCTGCTGGATGGGGTGGTGGATTAAGAACTTATGATGTGTATGCAGCAGGAACCATTGCCACTGGTTCTGGTGGTAATTTACCTACTTATATGAACTCGTCTGGTAATATCTATGCATCAAATACTATTTCCACATCAGGTAATGCTACCGTTTCAGGTTCCATGACAGTAGGAGGAAATGTTAATACGGGTGGAGAAACCTACACAGGTGGATGGTTCAGAACCAGAGGCGATACAGGATGGTATAGCGAGAAATGGGGTGGTGGCTGGTACATGAGCGATGGCACATGGATTCGAGCTTATAATAATAAAAATGTCTATACTGCTGGACAGCTTCGAGGAGGTTCTATCCAGTCAGATGGTGATATGAATGCCGCAGGTAATGCCAGTGTTAATGGTGGTGTTTATACCAACTATTTACAAACCAACGGTCGTTTATCTGTTGGAGAGTTTGCTCAATTTAATGGTGTCGCTAATGTTGGTTGGGGTTGTTCTCCGAATGGATTACAAGGTAGAGATTCGTCTGGTGCATTATTATCATGTGTAAATGGGGTTTGGAGAAAACCAAGTGGTGGGGTAGGTATTCCTTATATAAATACAGCAGCAAATATTCAGAACAAATTCCCAAGTGCCACAGCTTATTGTAATGGAAGTGATATTGCAATATCAGGTGGGGTTTCCTGTACTTCTGGTAATGGGTATATTTGGATTACTCAAAGTCTTCCTTCTGGTAATAATGGTTGGTATGGTGGTTGTGACCAGTATGAAAAAACCAATGGAACAGCAAGGGTTGACGTATATGTAAAATGCGTATCAAATTAATTAAAAATGCAAAAGAGAAGTCTCCTGACTTCTCTTTTTTTATTACAAATGTAACAAATAAATGTTATTCTTCGGTTTCGTCATCTTCTGAACTAAATACCTTTTTTAACTCAAGAATAAGATCAGTTAAAGTTCCCGTATACAACACAAAATCGGCATCAAAACGTTGAGCATGGTCATCAGCATCGATATCTGAATTTTGTTCTTTTACAGTATCGGAAAGTTTAATTCTTTTGATTGAGGCATCAAGAGAAAATACAAAATCAACACTTTCTTTCCAGTTTAATGCTAATTTAGTAACTTGTTTACCTGCTTCTATGTGATTCTGTATTTCTTCACTTGCCAAATCTTGTTTCTTACTTTGAATTACACCACCATCTTCAAGAATAGCTTTTAATTCAGCTTCATCCATAATAGTAAAACCTTCTGCTGGTTTACTTTCTTTAACCCATTCAGT
>QFQM01000594.1 GCA_003243255.1 Flavobacterium psychrophilum
GAGAGATCGCGCGGCAAATCTATGTTGCAGTCATCGAGCAACTTCAGCGTATTGGTAATAATAGCCGGGTGGTCTTTAAAAGCACGTATTATCTCGGTCTGGGAAAGAAAACGCTCAGATGGATCGCAGACCGCCTCCAGCAATAGCTTTGACTCGACTACGTTGTGGTGCATCGACCGCAGTAATCGGTGTACATAAAAACGATCATCATCCTGAATGGTAACCGGCTGCCTGATCACCAGCTTATTGCGCTGCGCAGCAGGGATGCTGAATATCTTATTCACTTCTCCAGGCTTGACACCTATCAATTCATTCCGCTGTAAGGCATCGGGCGTTTTAGCCCCCAATGGATATATTATATAGCCATCACTGACATTGAAAAAGAAGGATGTAATTGATTCCGGAACCGGAAATGGTTTGTTTTCTCTGAGATAATGAGAGATAAATGAATTGATCCATTCGAAGCCTTTATTATTTGCGGCCAGCAGAATATATAATAGCTTGTCGCCGTTGCGTATTTCTGCCCCTAAGACAGGTTTAATATTGTTTTCCTTGCATAAAGTATAGAACGGCCAGGCATCTGCCGTGCTATTGATATTGGTCAATGCCATGGCCGATGCGTTTTGTTCCACCCCTTCTTTTACGAGCTGTTCAGTGCTGAAGGTTCCGTATTTGAGGCTAAAATATGTTTTGCAGTTCAGGTACATAATGATCAATCTACTTTTTGGGCAATAACATGCTGGTAACCCTATTACTAAGGTTGTAACACAATGGAATGATTAAAATACTTGGGGAGTGTTGAAAACTGACGCCGTAAAACTACTAACTTTTTTAGCATTTTTTCAAGCATGAGATTTACCTTTGTATCCACACAAACCTTCTATTCCGGTGCTCCCCCACTAAATAGGAAACGAACCTGGGCTTTTGAAAAGCAGACTGGCAAAGGATTACAAAGGAGTTCAGCGGTTGTCAAATCGTTGTATTCGGTTGGACGTTTCGCCATAAAAAAAGATGAATCGCAATAAAAAAGAATGAAACGCCAGTAAAAAAGATGAACCGCATGCTGCGAGTTCATATTGCCAGAAAAAAAGACAATTCGTACTAATAAAGTATTTTTTTATTCTGTTACTTGCATAACCTAACGCCAATGAACACGGATAATAGATATTCTGTAGTGAAAGATATTTATGCCGCAAAGAGGATTGAAGAATTTCATCAAATCTTTGACTACATTCCCAAGACTGTTGTTGCCGAAGACATTGGAACAAGTGCCAAACGCATAACCCGTTTGATCGAAGAGCCTCATACTTTTACGGGAGAAGAGATTTATCAGATGAGCCAGCTTTTCGGTATTCCACTGGACAAATTTTTTATGCTGCTTATGAAAAATTTCATTGAAAAAATGAAGCATTAATAGCAGGCTATAAAAGCAGTTTAATAATATTTACCATTGACCTATCCATTATTTAAGATCAAGAACCTTATGAGAAACCATGATAGATTATCGAAGGGTATTAGATAGATAGAACAAGCCGTCCGTTGATTTGCGGGCGGCTTTTATAAACGTCCTCAAGCAGCTTTGACAATCGTAAGCGCAAATATTACAATAGTAAGTTTAAATATGACATTTGTAATACTTTGACTTACTTATGTAACATTTCTTGTTTGGTGTA
>QFQM01000595.1 GCA_003243255.1 Flavobacterium psychrophilum
CAATTGGAAACGTGGTGATGGAGTCCGACGCTAACGCCAACATTAAGCCCAACAAAAAGAAATCCTCTAACAAGATAGATCCTGCGGTATCTGCGCTGATGGCGTTCGGCACCTTCCAGGCTGAGCATGAGGATTTTGCTTTCGATATGAGCGACAGTTACAAAGAACGACTGGCGACGTTTAACGGGATTTGAATATACTCAAACACAAGAACATTGTGGCTGAGATCGACTAAATGACCCGCCAGTCGGGTCATGGTCTGGATGCTCATGAACGGCTGTTTATACGCACCCAAATTACTTCATCCATGGCGGCAAAGAACGGCATATTCATTTTAGGCTAGTTATCTAAAATGTTACTAAATCTTTTTATAACCATTAAGAAAGTTATTACAGTAGTAAAAAATGCCGAATAAGCCACATAGCTTAGTAAGTAAGCGGGAATAGAAAAGTATAACTTGGTAAAAATATCTTTTTCAGGAAGGAAAGAAATAATCACTGATGATATTACAAGAATTACCGAGGTTAGAATTGCATATGACACGTTATGGCAAAGTTGATCATAAACCTTTTTGTTTATCTCCAGTGTTGGGATGTTTGTCTTTGATTTGTTATTTTCTTCGATATCCGAGATTTTAAAAATGGTTTTTTGTTTTTGGTCATATATCATTATGACCGCACTCATTAACAAAGCAGTTGTTATTGCTCCGAAGTTAACAAATACAGATGCGATCGAAGGTTTCATAACCCCATAAGTTAGGCAGAGGAATAAAGATATAGCAAGAGGTATAACGAAGTGGACTATAATGTCATCCATTAAAGTCGTGCCTTTGCCATCTGACATGGTTTTGTAATGCTTAAGGATTACTTGTAGTATATTTATTTTATTCATATGGTTACACCCTTGTTAGCACTATGCAATTCTAAGAGTATATCATTAGTTACAGCTTTTACCGTATCATGAAGTGCGATTATATCAGGGATGCCAGTATTAGGATCTATGTTGAGATCGGAATCATCTAGTTCAACTGAAATTCCTTTTTTAAGGATAGCATTATAACTGAAAACAATGAGTCTATTCCCAAGTTGCAATGAAATCTTAACTTCATCGCATTTATCCTCAACAATTTCTATTACATTACTGAGTCTTTTGTTTCTCAAATCACGAAAACTTCCCATATAGCCTTCGTTGTATTTTATAATTAAATCTGTTTTTACGTTTGTTTTGTTGCTTCCAAATGAATCAGCAATATCTGTAGGGGGTTTGTAACCAACAGCCTTAATTTGCTTCACTTCAGATTCAAGGATGTGTTGGGGTATGTTTTTATGGCATAGAGGATTTATTCTAGCCTCTAGTTGATATTGGCTAATAAAATAGTCAGTTAGAAATTCAGTAAAAGCTGATTTAGCTGAAGTATTATCACTACTATGGAATGCGATGATGCCTTCTTCAAGTCCATTTGGAAGATAAATTAATATATAACGCTCACGTAAAGTAACATCATCTACTTTAGTTGTATATTGTGTTTTAGTAAGTAGAGGGTCTTTTATTTCGTGGCTTTCACCATATTTTCCAACTTTGATATAGCCGTATACTAATCCTTTATTCTTATCGAAGGTTAATTTCGTATGTTGTTCCAGTGATACTTTTGTTTTTGCCGATTTGT
>QFQM01000596.1 GCA_003243255.1 Flavobacterium psychrophilum
TGATGCAGGTATCCGTGAAGCTACTATCCTTGGACAGGGTATCGGTATGGCAATGAGAGGCCTTCGCCCTATTGCTGAAATACAATATCTGGATTATTGGCTCTACGCAATTCAGATTATGAGTGACGATCTTGCTACACTTCAGTACAGAACAGCAGGAAGACAAAAAGCGCCACTTATCATCAGAACACGTGGCCACAGGCTGGAAGGTATCTGGCACTCCGGTTCACCTATGGGTATGATCATCAATGCTATCCGTGGTATCCATGTGCTTGTACCTAGAAACATGACTAAAGCTGCTGGTTTCTATAATACTTTATTAACTACTGATGAGCCGGCTCTTGTAGTTGAATGCCTTAACGGTTACCGCTTAAAAGAAAAAATGCCATCTAACTTAGGTGAATTCAAAACGCCACTAGGAGTTGTTGAGACACTAAAAGAAGGTAAAGATATTACACTTGTATCTTACGGTTCAACATTACGTATTGTTGAGCAGGCAGCAAAAGAATTACTTGAAGTAGGTATTGATGCTGAGATTATCGATATCCAGTCGTTACTTCCTTTCGACATAAGCCATGATATCGTTAAAAGTGTTGCTAAAACAAACAGGCTTCTTGTTATCGACGAGGACGTTCCGGGAGGTGCATCTGCTTATATCCTTCAGCAAATTGTTGAGGAACAAAATGCTTACAAACACCTTGACAGCAAACCTGAAACGCTTACGGCTAAAGCGCACCGTCCTTCATACGGAACAGACGGTGATTATTTCTCTAAGCCTTCTTCAGAAGATATATTTGAGAAAGTATACGCCATTATGCACGAAGCAAAACCTAATGAATTCCCTAAATTATACTAATCGGTATAATTTGAATATAATAAGAACGCCCAATATATTTTGTTGGGCGTTCTTATTTTTTATCTATTTGATGTATACTGTTTTAACATTAACAAATTCTTTGATTCCGTTTTCAGCCAACTCGCGTCCATAACCTGAACGCTTCACCCCTCCAAAAGGTAACGCCGGATCTGATTTTACCATAGCATTTATAAATACAGCACCTTCCTCAAACAGATGCACCTTACTCTTTACATTTTCAATATCCTTTGAAAAGATGGTAACACCAAGCCCAAATTCCGATTGATTGCTTAATTGTACAGCTTCTTCAAATGTACTGAAAGGTATTACAGGTACTGCAGGACCGAAGACTTCTTCTTTAAAAACAGGCATCTCAGTTGTCACATTAACTAAAATTGTCGGTTGATAAAAAGCTTCATTTCTTTTTCCACCTGTAATGATTTTAGCACCCATCGCAACAGAGCTATTTACTTGTTTTTCCACATCTTCTGCCAAATCAACGCGTGCTAACGGACCTATATCAGTAGTTTCGAGCATCGGATCACCTGATTGTAACGCTTCTACTTTACTTTTGAATTTTTCTTTAAAAAGATTAGTAAAAAGCAAAGTTAAGCAAAACGATTAAATCCGTTGCTATACAATGTTTTATAAAGAAGTAGTCTTTATTTGGAACTCGGTGTCTGATAGGTTTTGGGCTTGAAATGACAAAGTTAAGTTACTAATTCGTTACCGATTAATAGAGGTTCTTTATTAGTTTAAACGGTTATATTTCAGTGTTTTGCACTTATTTTTATATTTCCTTGTAACTCA
>QFQM01000597.1 GCA_003243255.1 Flavobacterium psychrophilum
GGAGGCAATGGGTTCTTCGTCCGTGGGGATAACAACAGTTGATAATAGAGAATCTATTTGAGCCGTTTCGGATATGGATATCTCCAAATCGTAGTCTAATACTACACGGTAGGTTGCAACACCTACGGAGTCTTTGTTGTAATCAACTATTCCCAGGCTTTGCAGTTTCTTTCTTGCGGCCATTATGCTGTTCCTGGACATACCTAAGGTTCTGCTGAAATTCCGGTCGGAAATGCTGACCGTATATGAACCGCAGTCATTCGCAAGGTTCAACAGGTAAAAATATACTGTAATAACCGTTGTTTCAAGCTTTGCTTTCTGGTTGAAGTTCCAAAACTTCTGTATGAGCTCCAGGTAATACATTGCTATTTGGTTGCAAAAAGCTTAAGTGCTTTTTTCTTGTCAATGATGATAATATTTCCTCTTTGAATAATCGCATCATCCAGTATTCCGGACGACTTTATTTCGGAGGCTTTTGAGATAGAGCATCCGAGGATATTGGCCAATCCTTTGAGCCCAAACTCATAATTATTTTCAGGGTAAATGCTTCTCATCAATTCAAGGTATTCCTCGACGGTCAGCTTCCAGAGCGGTGTTTTCGGGTCTATATTTTTCATAGATAAGCTTTGCATTGTTATTGGTGAGTAAGCACTTGTTTTTGTTGTTTTGAAATCCAGTTCCTCGCGGCAGCCTGCCAGCTCGACATCGGTTTATTACGGTGCACGTTCCAGTTTTGTAATTCATAATAGTTGAAGAACTTCTTTGCTTCAAAAGAAGAAAGATCACGCTCCGTAAAGTATAACTCGACCTCAAAAAGATCGGGAATAACAAACTTTTCTGCGTTTTGAGCTGGAGTTTTTGTCTTTCGAATAGACAGATCCCGGTCTTCAATGATTTCAACAAGGCTTCCTTTGTACGGATCATAGCTAGGTGCGTAATCTATTAATCCGGCAGTATCCAATTGCCTGATGCATCGGTGATAGGTGGCCAGTGATCTGATCCTGCTTAGCTTCATCACTTCATCACGATGAATCCTGAAGGACTTCAGGAACTGGTTGGTCGACCACAATTGAAGAAGCGAGACATACATACTAATGTGGGAGGGAAGCATGGTTTCATCCCAGACCACATTTTCAAATAGGCGGATGATATTTTTAGACTGTTTCATACGACTGCTGTTTCGATTAACTATCATTTTTTAGCGCCGCTAAGAAGTTTCTGAATGTCTTTGTAGCTGTAAAAGAGCGTTCCTCCAACCTTGGTGTAAGACAGCGAGCCGTTGATCCGCAGCGTCTGCAAAGTTCCGGCTGAAATATTCAGTAATTTCCTGACCTCGCAACTTCGAAGCCATTCTTTCTGGGCTGTGTTCTCTTTTTCCAGTAAGCGTGTGATCTCTTCCAGCAGTTCATTTTTCAGCTGATGAAGATCCTCTTTGGTTACAATTGATATTTCCATATGTTCAATGTTTATCACTTGACAAAATTTGGAAATCGAAACAGAAATCTTTCGGTAGTTTGTCGGTACTACCGAAAGAATTCTTTGTATCCATTACTTATAAAGGATTTTACTGAATCAGAAAATTGCAGATTTGTCTAAAGATTAATAAATGAGCGATTTTTAGCCATTAATCTTTATTTTGCTTTTATGAGAAGTAGAAATCTTATG
>QFQM01000598.1 GCA_003243255.1 Flavobacterium psychrophilum
AAACTGAGGGTCCTGCTGCGCTATGGACACAGAAGTAAAAAATGCGAATAACCCTATGGCAAAAAGCTTCTTCACTATTTTAAAGTAGAAAGTGGCATTAAATATAAATCAAATTACCTATTCACTTTCAATGTATGTAATTAAAGTGTAATAAAATATACGTCTTTCTAAAATCTTAGAACTGAACCAGTTATTTGATTCCGTTTGCCTTCTTAATATAGAGTTCCAGGGCACCGGTCATGGAAGGTGCATTGGGAAGAGGAGCTTCTATGTCAAGAATCAACCCGGCATCTTTTACTGCCTTAGCGGTTGTTGGCCCGAAAGCGGCTAACCGTGTATTATTTTGTTTAAACTCTGGGAAATTGACGAATAGTGAGTTGATGCCTGACGGGCTAAAAAATGCCAGGATATCATAAAACACATTTTTCAGATCGCTAAGGTTAGCCGCCACGGTGTGATAGATAATGGCCTCCGTGTATTGATACCCGTTGGATTTTAAAAAGTCGGGAATATCATTTTTCCGGATATCTGAACAGGGGAAAAGGAATTTTTCGTTTTTGTGCTTCTTTACGATCTCCAGAAGGTCCTTGGTGTCTTTCAGGCCCGCAAAAATTTTCCGCTTACGGATAACGATATATTTCTGAAGATAGTTAGAAGTCTGATCGGAGATGCAGAAGTATTTCATGTCTGCCGGCATTTCAATCTTTAATTCCTGGCAGATATGGAAGAAATGATCTACCGCATTGCGACTGGTGAAGATGATGGCGGTATGATTAAGTATTTCAATTTTTTGCTTACGAAATTCTTTTACCGGAACTGGCTCTACCTGAATGAACGGACGAAAATCGATCTTAAGACCAAATTTTTCTGCTAGCTTGAAGTAAGGTGAGTTAGGATCTGTAGGAGCTTCTTGAGTGACCAGAATACTTTTTACTTTTCGAGTCCTTTCATTAACAGTTTCCGCCATATCTGCACTAGTCCGGAGTGTACTTTTATAAAAACAATAACTTAACTACAATCACTACAGGAAAAATTTCCGTAGCGCAAAGGTAGGAAAATAAATGAAAAGTGCTGTACGGTGATCTCTTCAATAATTTCAGAAAGACAATCGGAATCCAAAAAGCAAGCACCCAGCTCATCACATCGAAGAGGCGCATGAATGATTGCTTTGCGGCTACTCCAAAAACAAAATAGATGATCAGCAATACACCGATAAGCAGGCTGATCATAAATACGAGGCGGATGAAATTAAAAAACTGAATGGTTGCTGCTTCCGCAAAGTCAAATAACCGTGAAAAAGAAAAAACGATGAGTGACTTTAAAATAAGTAAGGCAAATATGAACACCGATAAACTAACCCAGCTGAATAACAGCCGGGTAACGCTGTAATAGTCGTTTACTTGCAGCCAGCTCCATGAGCCACGAGCATAAAAATTTATCGCCAGTAACAAAAACGACAAAAGCATACTCCCTATTCCGTAAAACAATAAGTTGCCGCTGGCTACAATTTTTGTACTGAGTACATTCTCTTCTCTTTCCTGCCCGGAAAACAATTTGATAAAGTTGAGGTAATCAAAAAGTAACTGAGGGTTGCTTCTGTAAAGCAGAACGAAGCAAGTCATCAAAACACCAAAGGCAATAATGGAGAAATCATGAAAGCGATT
>QFQM01000599.1 GCA_003243255.1 Flavobacterium psychrophilum
GAGACCCGCCTGCTGAATTTCATTGGACTTGGGCAAAAACGATTGAATTTATACTCGGGTATCAACACGAAACCTACGAGATGTGAAAAATCCCGTCGAGAAGCTAAAAATCGTTATATGAAAAATTGTTTTAATTTTGGAAGGATAGCGGAAGCGTAATGGAGATATATCAGCATGCTGATATATCTGAAAAGCTGGAATAACAGCACTCGATTGTTAGGCAACATTGTTTTAGGGACAGCATGATCACTACCGCAGAGTTTAAAAGACAAATTGGACAGAATTTCCGACAAGCAATGAAAGACCTTGGATTTAAGGGGTCAGGATTTGACTATGTTCAAGAAACAAAGGATTTTCTTTTTTCAGTATTCATCTCACCAAGCCGATGGGGTGAACAGTGTAGTGTTGGACTAGCGATTCACCCAAAGCAAATAACAAGAAATAATACTGGGGATTTGAATCTAAAGAAATTAAAAAATTATCAATACGAATTCAAGTTTAGTCTTAGCCCCGTGGCGCGAGAAGAGACATGGGATTATAAGCACACGGCAGACGAAAATTTGAGTATTGTTCGCGAAATGATTGAAGTGATTAAGAATCGCGCACTACCAATAATTGATAATTTTAAAAAAGATAAAAATTTATTGGACGAGTTTACGGTTAATGACCTAGACAATTTTCATGAAAAATTTACAGGCCGGACAGGAATATCGATTGGCACCACCGACACTAGATTTGCGTGGGCAATGGCAGTAATTTATGAGGACAGAAATTTAACAAAAGCACAAGCTTTCGCGGAATACGTTCTTTCGCGACCAAAGACATCAGCTAACTTCTTCGGAAAAACAGACTTCGAACGAATATTGAGTAAAAACAACGCTGCCTAACAATGCATATAAATCATGCCGGCAGAATTTGTTGATTAATTATTAATTTGGTCTGACGGCACGCTTTATATGCGAACGTTGGGCGTCATTGCCTCTAGACAGGCGGACACCTAAGATACCAATCTGACAATTTTAACGACTCTTAACCGGTTAACAACTAACCGATAATGTCACCGAAATTTATGAAATACCTTTCCTTCTTTTATTTACTTGTTCTAGCATCTTGCACCACAAGCACATCACCACTTCACGAGATTGAAAAACATCTTGTCGGAAGCTGGAAGAAACCAGTGAATAATGGACAGATGCAAGGGATGTATATGGAATTTCATGAAGACCGAACTGGTGTCTTTGGACCAGTAATTAACATTAATGACAAAGTTGGAATGGCACCTTATATGTCATTACTGATGAAAGACTGGCGAATACAAAATGACACACTGTCAATTCAGATGGAAATGCAGTCTGGGCTGGTAGCTTATGGTCCTGATGGAAAGGAAATCAAACAAAATGATAAACCAAGTCTTGCCCGTTACGTTGTTTGGGAAGTATCCGACACCGTGATTGTCCTACAAGACCTAATTGGAGAATTCCCCGTGAAGGACCGACTAAAGAAGTGTGATAAAATTGGAACTATTGAATAAAAGGTGGGCAACAAGGCAACGAACGCCCAATCGAGTAGGTAGCCTCACCGACAATTTGCCGATGAGGTGTACCTCTCCCACCACTGTACGTACGGGCCTCGTATACAGCGGTTCATTGAGTTGTGGAGAAA
>QFQM01000600.1 GCA_003243255.1 Flavobacterium psychrophilum
GGCTGCTCACCTTACTCCGGAAGAAGATGGAATTGACCCGATCTAAAATCATCCCGATTACACATGAGCAACTGGCCAATGAGTTGGGAACCGCCAGGGTGGTTGTTTCCCGTTTGCTAAAACAACTGGAAGAAAGCGGCCTTGTTCAACTCGGTAGAAATAAAATTACACTTGTGTAACCAAAGTGGCAGTACTATTATTCGGTGCCCTTGAACTTTGTACCATTAAAACATCATTCATGGGACTTTTTTCAGCCATATTCGGCAAAGCAGACGATAGTCAATTAAAAGAAACAATAGCTGGCGGTGCCTTTTTAGTGGATGTACGCAGTCCGGAAGAATTTGCAGCCGGCAGCGTAAAAGGTGCGGTAAACATTCCGTTAGACAAAATAACCAGCCAATTGGCAAAATTCAAAAACAAAAAAAGTATCGTAGTCTTCTGCCTGAGCGGCAACCGAAGCAGACAGGCTAAAAGCATATTGGAAAAAAATGGCTTTCAGCATGTAATCAACGGCGGCCCCTGGCAGAACCTAAGCCATTTAATCGACCAGTAATTTGAAAGCAGGAAACCAGAATTTTGAACGACACATATGAGTAGTTATCTGAAGCGTTGGAATTTCATGCGGTTACTCCGGCTGGCGATTGGCATTTTCTTCATTGTTCAGGGTATAGCGGAAAATGATAAGGTGGTGGCATTTATGGGCCTCTTGTTGTCTATAATGCCAATACTGAACATTGGTTGTTGCGGGGCATCCGCCTGCAGCATGCCTGTTTGCAAAACAAATGGCAAAACGGATGATGCCATACCTGGCGACCTTCGCTAAAAGCCATTGGCATACGATTAGGCTTGTCCCCATAGCACATACCCCTGTTAAAAGTGAAAAAAATCCCTAAAATACCGGTCTACAACATCTGTAACTTATATGATACGGATGTAAGCGATATCGCTATTAGTGACTTGAGAGCCTACCTAAATCAGCACGACAACCTGGTATTTCCGCACCGGCATTCTTTTTTCCAGGTGTTGTACATAACACATGATGGAGGAAATCATGTGGTAGATTTTGAGACCTACGATGTCAGGGAAGGAATGATCTTTTTCCTCTCGCCTGGTCAGGTACACGAATGGATTTTTACCGATTCAACAGAAGGCATCCTGATTAATTTCTCCGTATCATTTTTTAGCACTTACCTGGCTAACAGTCACTATCTCAATAACCTAATCTTTTTTACCGGCAACGGAAGACATGCGATGTGTAAACCAGCATCAAACTGTGAAGATCTGGATAGGCTGTTTTGCAAAATACTCCGGGAATTTCAGGAAAAGAGCGAAGGTTATCAGGATATGATCCGGGCACTATTGGTTCAGGTTTTTACGCTTACACAAAGGAATATGCAATTTCCGGAAAAACAAAGTGCACCACAACTTTACCAACAGTTGAAAGATTTTGAACAGTTGTTGGAACAGCATTTTACCCGCAAAAAATTGCCCAAAGATTATGCTGCAATGCTCTTCATTACACCCAACTACCTGAATAGCCTGTGTAACCGCCTAATCGGTCGCCCAGCCGGCGAGTTGATCCGCAACAGGATATTACTGGAAGCAAAGCGGCTTCTTGTCAATTCGTCTCTATCAGTAAGCGAGATCGCCTGGGAA
>QFQM01000601.1 GCA_003243255.1 Flavobacterium psychrophilum
GGCCAGGGTGCGTCCCACCGCTCGGCGTAACCGCTGGCGTAGGTGACCCCGTCATGGGCCGCGTCGCACACCTGGCCACCGCAACCGTAGCCGTTGCCGTCGCCTTGAGAGCTGACGCAGATGGCGCCCCCGGTGCCACCACCTTGGGCTCCGCATCCACCGATGCTCTCGCTGGTGAGCACCCATTCCCAACGCGACGAACAGCTGGCGCGGTAGCCGAAGTTGTTCTCCATGCCGCCGCCCCAGTTCGTGTATTCGCTGAGCGCGTAATAGGCGCCGCCGTTCAAGGGCTGGCTCGGGATGGAGTCCTTGCAGGCATTGAACGCGGACTGGTCAGAAATGCCGCTGCGACCGCCCCAGGAAGCATTGCATCCACCACCCAGACCATCGTTGTAGGACACCGTCTCTCCATCCAGGTTGCCGAAGTTCGGCGCCAAGGAGTGGACGTCGAGCTCCCACGAGCAGCTAGGGCCCGTGATCGGCGTGCAAGTGTTGCCGACGGTGGCCCAAGGCGTGATGGCGGACCAGCCCGACCACGCAGACCAGCCGCTCCAGGAGAATGGCCCGGTGGGAGCGGGGCAATACGCTGACCGCGTGCGGCTTCGCTGCTCTTGACGGCTTTGAGTGATTTCACCGACCTGGCCAGCGGGGCACGCGGTTGTTTGGGAGGCGCTGCGGGTTTCGCTGTCGGTTTGCGTGCTGGGGGTGGGCAAGATGCATGCGGGCGCGCATGTGTTGCTCGTCAGCGACCATGAGCCCCAGCTTCCCAACCCTGAGCACACAAAAGAGCGGTGCTCCTGGATCTCGCCGAGTTGGCCAGTGGGACAGGTCAGAGTGCGGCTTTCAGGACCAGGGCAGGGCATGCAAGTGTTGCTGGTGTCCGTCCACGGTCCTGCCGTCATCGTTCCAGCCCACGCTTCGTAGACCAAGGGGTCGGGCCCGCAGTGATGGCGCCGCGATTGAAACGCCTGTCCCACCGATCCAGCTGGGCAGCTCACCGTTCGGTTCTCCGAGCTCTCGACGCACGCTGCCACCGTGGTGGGCGGAGGGAGTGGAGGTGTCGCCGGAGGCGGAGGTGGCGTGTTCGGAACAGCGGGGGGAGGCGTCGGTGGCACCACGGGTGCCGACGGTGGTGGGGAGATGGAAGGAGCGGGGTTGATGGGGCCCACGGGAGCAGCGGGCCCCACTGGCCCAGCAGGACCCACGGGGCCGCCCACGGGAGGAGAGCCGGGAGGGGTGATTGAGGTCGGGGAGGGCGGAAGCTGCAGCGGTGAGGCCGCCACCGCAGCTCCCGCCACCAGCCCGGTGTGGTAGACGAATGCAATGCGGCCATCGCCGTCCGCGCAGGCATCCGTCAATGCTTGAAGATCGAGGCGCCCGCCGTGGTTGCGAATCACCGAAATGTCCGACACCTGGACGTCCCACGGGGCGCGTGAGTTGGCGGCCACGAAGTTGGCACACGATTGGGTTGGCACGTTGTGGTGAACGATGGAGAAGCCGTCCCCGAATCGCGTCACGGTGTAGGGCTCCACGGTCACCGGGCCGCCCCAGGCGTTGGTCAGCCAGCCGTCACCGCGGGTCAACCGGGAGGGGGCCAGGCCATCGCGCACGATCGCAACTTCGCTAACTCCAGCGAACGTGCCCAGCAGGC
>QFQM01000602.1 GCA_003243255.1 Flavobacterium psychrophilum
TAGGGTATGTACGGCCTGGGATTATTAAAAATATGACTGTTTTTGAAAGGATGCATAATGGTTCTCAAACATTGACCAATATAACACAACAAGAATTTAATGGTTTAAAAGGAGGATTTAAATTGGCAAAAACCACCACAACTTCTGCGGATGGGCAGGTCAATGAAGTCTCATATTCATATCCGGTAGGTTTGGTTTTAGATGGGCAGATTAATGAATATCAGCATCTGTGGAATGCCAATATGAAAGGAATTATTGTAAAGACTACTACGAAAAGGAATGGAGAGGTTATTTCAACAGGAGATATAAAATTTGCTAATAATAGTTTTTATCCTACTTCGGTAATCTCTACCAACTCCTATGACAACAGTGTCATGTCTAGTATTCGGTATGATAATTATGATGAGAGGGGCAATCTAGTACAATTTACAAAAGTTATAGACGAAACAACAGGTATTGGAGTACCGACAACCATTATTTACGGATACAATAAGACGTTGCCTATTGCTAAAATAGAAGGTGCCAAACTTTCGGATATTCCGAGCTCTCTCATTACGGCAATTGTCAATGCTTCCAACGAAGATGCCAATGCCACTGCTGCGCAGGAAGAAGCCAAGGAACTGGCGTTGATCGATGCATTGAATACCTTTAAAAACGATACTTCACTTCAGAACTTTATGGTGACCTGCTATACCTACAATCCATTAATAGGTCTTACCACTACCATACCTCCTAACGGTATTATGGAGCTTTACAAATACGACTCCTACAACAGGCTGCTTAAAACAGTAGACGCGAACGGAAACACCATAAAAGAATACCAGTATAACTACAAACAATAACCATCATCATGAAAAAATCAATTCTATTTATTTTGTTGTTTGTAGCACAAATCATTTGGGCACAGACACCAACAACCAGTGAAAATTTTATTTATACAAAAACATACCTTTCTGCAGACGGAAGTAAAAAAACAGAAACTGTACAATATTTTGACGGATTGGGAAGAGCTAAAGAAATTGTTCAGGTAAAAGCAACCCCTTTAGGAAAAGATTTGGTGTTACCCGTAACTTATGACCAGCTTGGGAGACAGACCAAAACCTTGCTGCCCGTTCCCGTGGCTACTGCCAATTCCGGCATCCATGGTATCGATGAAAACACCGTAAACAGCTATTACGGAGTGGCCAATGCATTTTCGGAACAAAGGCTCGAAAACTCTCCCTTAGCTAGAGCTCTCGAAGTATCCAGTCCTGGAACAGAATGGTCGATGGCCACCGGTCATACCGCTAAAATGCTGTATCTTATCAATACTGATGCCGATCAGGTAAAAAAATACAATACTTCAGTTTCCTGGAACAATGCTACCCTTACCACCAGCATTAGCAGTGTGTCGTTCTATGATGTCAACCAGCTTTCAAAAAACGTATTAACCGATGAAAACGGATATGTAACCATAGACTTCAAAAATTCCGAAGGCAAAACCGTATTGCTGAGAAAAGGAGAAGGTGCCGATAAGCTGGACACCTATTACCTCTACAACAATTACGGGCAGCTGGCCTTTGTGATCTCTCCCAAAGCAGACCAGCAGATTACGTCCGGCAACAATACCGTAACCACACAGATCCTGGATGATCTCTGCTACCAATACGT
>QFQM01000603.1 GCA_003243255.1 Flavobacterium psychrophilum
CTCATGAGCCGTATGCTATTTTTGCTTCAGCCGGGCAATGACAATTCCGTTCACAGCCTCGCTTCTCCCTGAGCAAGTGTCGGAGATCAGTTTAAAAGCTACAGAATCCTCTGTTATAATATTCAGTTGATATTTACCCCAGTAGGCAGCATTACAGTTGAGGTCGTTGACCAGGAAGGTATCTTTATCGGTCCGGTAATTTCCAGTGATCAACACCTTGCCTTCATTGCTGTAAGCGGTAAAACTGTTATCGGTCCGGAAATTTATCTGGAACTGTGGACCCCGGGGATCATAAACCTTCCAACGGCCAGTAATCGGACCAGAGATAAGCGTGAACGAGAAAGAAAGGCCGGTCAAAAGACCGATCAGCGTTTTTTTCATGTTTTAATTTGTTTTAATGTGACGAGTCGATACCCAATGGACGGCAGCTCAAAACGTAAAATCCGATAATTATGGCGATTTAGAATAACCTATTTAGCCAAAGGAGGGTTTCATTTAGCGGGTGGTTGATCTGTGATGACTAACGCATCCTTTATCGCGGCGAAGGGAATTTGCGGAGAATAAACATTGCACAACCTAAAAAAAGAAGTACCAGGAATTTAGCTTAATCCTTCCGAATTGGGTAAGGGCGGAGGAAGAGGGATTAGCTGCGCTGATCCCTGCATAGGGGAGGCCAGATTAAAATGATGTCCGTTCGCTTCGCTCTCTTCCATTTTTATTTTACCGCTTTTGCAGGAGCAAGCTCCGCAACGCCGTAAACAAAAATGCCCCACCTAAAATGCAGGGACATCATTATAATCTGCGGAGAGAGAGGGAGTAGAACCTACTCTCCAATCCAATTTATTATCAAAGCTTTAGGCTCACTGTAACTGACTGGTGCACCGAATTTGTCACCTCGTGTTTGACGTTTCCAATTCCAAAAATTGGCTAATATGTAATATAACAAAGACAAATGAATATAGTATAAAAAACATCAACCAACCTTCTCATAAGGATATTGTCCTTTAATGTTTCGATGTAAGTATGATCCAAGTGAAGGTGCGTCCTTCAATCCATTATATTCAACAATTGATACTCCGGAATAATCATATATTGAACCATTTAAAAACCAAACTCTTAATGTTTGAGATTCTTCATCATAACCGATAGCTTCAATATTTGAAGATGGTACGTAATTCTTTTCAATTTCCATAATTATAAGATTTGAATTGTTACTTAAATTTTCTATTTCGCCATCTTAACACAAGTTCTTCATATTCTTTTGAATTTGGCTTTTTAAGAACCCATCTCTCTGATACTAAAGGATCACCACTTTTTGGTGCAAATGCAATTTTATCAAACTTTACTCTTGAAGGTATTTTGACAGATTCCCCCATAATAAGACCTTCCCCAGTTCTTAAACTCGGTAATAAAGAAACTAAATCATTTAAATCATCAGGCATTGCGCTTCCTACATGTGCTCTATCCTTTGAATTGGTCATTCTTAATGCGATTAGTGTACCAAGCTGACTTAATACAGTTTCATCCAACTCTGATGGTCTTTGAGTAATTAAGAGCAATCCTACACCATATTTACGTCCTTCTTTGGCTATGGATTGGACAGTTCGGGAGGAAATAGAATCTGCCCCAGCTTTTAGGTAACTATGTGCT
>QFQM01000119.1 GCA_003243255.1 Flavobacterium psychrophilum
CCTCGACATTGCGGCCGGTGGCGCGAATCTTGCCCGCATAGGGCACACTGATATTGCCTTCGCGGTCCACCGTCTGGTTGGGGTGCAGCGCAAATATTTTCAATAGCCGCGACTCTTTATCCGAAAGCTCGATCGATTCATTTTCTGATTTCAGCCTGCGGTGTGTATCATAAAAAGCATACTTGCCCAGGGCGATAAACGATTCTTCATTAACCATATTGATCGTGGTCGTTACCTCCGGCGGCAGTGCCTGTGTTTTATTCTTTTCTCTTTTTCTCCAGCTGCCTCCCACAAAAGCAACCAGCACCATGGCCGATAATGCGGTGAGCCACACATAGGTATTGGAAGATGCCTTTGTATCTGCCAACTCCGGAAAAACAACCTGGATAACATAACAACCCGTTGGCTGTGTGCGCCCCAGGCATGCTATACGATCTGTTTTCTTTTCTACAAACTCATAGCCATATACCACCAGGTTGATGTTGGAGCAATTCAACACGTTGACCATATAATGCAGCGGCAGGTTTGCCGACTTCATGTGCTGATGTACAACTTTCACCAGCGTGTCGGGCACAAAAGAAAAAGGGCTTTGAAATTCGAGATAGTACGTAGCGGCATCTTTCTTCTTCACGGGTAAAATGCGTGAGGTGGAATCGCCAGCCTGCAACAGCAACTGATGCCCGATGGAGCGCAGGGCAAGATTAATGCGCGCTTCAGACAATGAAGCGGCCGCTTCGCTTTTACCCACCAGCAGTGTACCTGCCGAAAGGAAGAACACACCTACGGCCAAAATCACAATTATCCTCATCCATTTCATAGCAATCAAAGATACGGTGTACCGGCACCTTCAAGCCAATGTTTTACAGTCATTTAACATTTTTTTACAATTGATTTACCACTGCCGCACAGCGTGGCGCTAGGTTTACTGCATCAACCCAAAACAACACTACGCATGCGCCTCTTCTGTCTGATCATTTATTGGTTTCCGCTTTATGTGTACGCACAGGATAGTGAAAAACGATATGAACTACTGCCACTGGAAAGCAAAGTGCTATGGCACGGTGAAAATGCCGGAGGTATGGGTGGCCATGATGGCACATTGCAGCTTGCGTCGGGCAAACTGGTGACCAAAGGTACCGACCTCCTCAAAGGCGATTTTGTGCTGGACATGACCACCATTCGCAATACCGACCAGAAAGACGAGAAAAGCCAGCGCGACCTGGAGGCGCACTTGAAGAATGCAGATTTCTTTGAAGTGGATAAATATCCCAACGCCTTTTTCTCTATTACCAAAGCGCTGCCTCTTCACGATCCGCTTAAACCCAATCAATACATGATCACGGGTTTCCTCGGCATCAAAGGCATCACGAACAGCATCACCTTTCCGGCTACGATCACCACCACCCGCACGGCAGCCAAAGCAACAGCTGTGATCACCATTGACCGTACCAAATGGAATGTGACGTTTCAATCCAAAACCATCTTCTCTGCCATTAAAAACGGAGCGCTGGCCGATGAAATCAAGCTTACGTTAGATCTTGCATTTATCGCCCGGTAGCATTCATCAAAAGACATCTGCGGGAAACAAAAAGAGGCTGCCTTAGTAAAGACAGCCTCTCCTCCTGCAAACGAATAATAAGTGTTACTTCTTCTTCACTTCTTCTTTAATACTGATTGCCAGACCACCACCCGGAGCAAAGGCTTGTTTCAGTTTTGTTTCTGATGTAACGGTGATGGTCTTGATGGTATAACTCTGTGGCCTGGTGTTCCAGCCGGCATCTTTTCCATCGGCATAGACGGTGGCTGCGTACTTCTTGCCCTTCGGCAGATAATCAAAGGTAAGGTTTGCCACACGTGCGTTCTCATCGGTGATGCCACCTACAAACCATTCGTCTTTGCCTTTCGCTTTACGTGCAATGGTGATGTAGTCGCCCGGTTCTGCTTCCAATACGTAGGTATCGTCCCAGTCTACGGCCACCTCTTTGATGAACTGCAAGGCATCTTTGAAGCGGTTGTAGTTCTCCGGCATATCGGCGGCCATCTGCAGCGGGCTATACATGGTTACATAGTAGGCCAGCTGCTTCACCAGCGTAGTGTTCACCCGTTGTGTGCTTCCGGTTCCGTAGTACGACAGATCCGTTTGAAAAATACCGGGAGTATAATCCATGGGGCCACCCATCAGTCGTGTAAACGGAAGTATGGTTCCGTGCTCAGGTGCTAAGCCACCCATCGCTTCAAACTCCGTACCGCGTGCCGACTCCTGTGCAATCCAGTTGGGATACGTGCGATGCAAACCGGTAGGGCGTACGGCTTCATGGCTGTTCACCATGATCTTGTAATCAGCTGCCGTTTTGGCTACGTGGATATAATGATTCACCATCCACTGACTGTCGTGATGCTCGCCACGGGGAATCACCTGACCTACATAACCCGTCTTCACTGCATTGTATCCATTGTCATTCATGAATTGAAAAGCGGCATTGAGTCTTCTTTCGTAGTTGGTAGCCGATGCGGATGTTTCATGATGCATGATGATCTTCACGCCTTTTGATTTGGCATAGGCATTCAGTGCCTTGACATCAAAATCAGGATAGGGAGTTACGAAGTCAAACACTTCTTCTTTCCAGTTGCCAAACCAGTCTTCCCAGCCAATGTTCCATCCTTCTACCAGCACGGCATCAAAACCATTTTCGGCAGCGAAGTCGATGTACTTGCGCACATGTTCGTTGGTAGCACCATGGCGACCGTTGGGTTTGAATTTGCTGAAGTCGTCTGTCAGCTTCACGTTAGTCACATCGCTGTAGGCCCATGTGCTTTTGCCCGACACAAAATATTCCCACCATACGCCCACGTACTTCACGGGTTTGATCCACGATACATCTTTATAAGCCGTAGGTTCATTCAGATTCAGAATCAGTTTCGAAGCAAGGATGTCTGTGGCTTTATCACTCACTACGATTGTCCTCCAGGGAGAATGGGTGTCGGTTTGCAAATACCCTTTGTTGTCCACCGGATCGGGGCATAGATGAGCACTCATCTTCAACGCTGCTCCATCTACATTCAACGCCATGGCGGGGTAGTTGATCAAAGCGGCTTCGTGGATGTTAATATAGAGTCCATCGGGCGACTTCATCATCACCGGAGTTTGCACCGAAGGATTTTTGATGGGCTGCTGTGCGGAGATCTGCACCGTAGCCTTTGCCATCAAACCCGGAATCTCAGACACCCTGGAGGTGGTGTACGGATATTCGTTGGTATCGTAGTCGCCCGGAATCCAGAATATTTTATGATCGCCCGCCAGGTTAAACTCGGTGCGCTCTTCTTTGATGACGAAGTACTTGAGCTGATCCTGCTGGGGAAACTCATAGCGGAAACCAAGGCCATCGTTAAACACCCGGAAGCGGATGCGGATGTAACGGTCTTTCTGTTCTTTCTGCGTGAGCGTTACCAGCAGTTCGTTGTATTGATTGCGGATCACCTTCTGCTCACCCATGACGGGGCTCCAGGTATCGTTCACCGAAAGTTGCGCACGGTTGCTGATGGTGAAGCCGCTCAGAAAAGAAGGAACATCTGCCGTTTCAATCCCCAGCTTGCTTGGTGTGATGACCTGCTTCTGTTTGTAGCTGAGCTGATACGAAGGCACCCCCTCACTCACCGCAAAGGTAAGCGAGAGATTACCATCAGGAGAGCTGACCACCTGCGCAAAAAGCGAGCGTGATGCGAAGAGGATCAATACAAGTGATAATGACCTGAACATATAGAATGGTTTATTTAACTAATGAGGATATTCCGATGAGTGGAGCAAAAGTAGAAAATCAATTTTTATTAACCCACATCCCGTTTTGGAGCTACCCATGGCTGCGGCTGGAACGGAAGAACTGCAGGCGGTAGGTCATTGGCCATTGGCTTTCGAAGATCGGGTTGCGGCGAAGTGTAAAGTGCTCAACCTGCGATCAGGTGAAGTCAAAAAAAATGATCGCTACCTCACAACGTGGATAAGACAAAATCAAAGAAACGATAGGCAATTCGATCCATCACATGCATATCAAAAAAAACAATACATGATCTTACCCGATCACGTCAAGCAAAACTTCCTTTCCACACACAACCTTTCCCCCGCTGCTACGTTTCCTGAACTCTTTTTATCCGATACCGTATAGCATACCAAACAACCCCCACCATGCGCGCCCCCATCTGCACCTTACTCGCTTTTCTACTCATCATCAGTATCCGCTGCAACGAAGAGCAGCCCATCGCCAACGACAACACAGTGATCATCGGTGGCAGTGAATACAAAACCGTTACCATCAGCGGCCTTACCTGGACAGCCGTAAACCATGCGGGCGAAGGCGGCCTGGTGTATGATGCGGCCAACTCCAGGCCGGAGTATGGAAAATACTATACCTTCAATGAAGTGAAGAACATCACCCTGCCGGAGGGATGGCGTATACCTACTATGGACGATTATAAAAAGCTGGCCGCCAGCCACAGCATAGCGATACCCAGTTATAACAACGAGGCCATCAAAGCGCTGACCTCCGCTACGCGCTGGCTCAATGTACCCGGTGTTAACTCTTCCGGCTTCAATGCCTACCCTGCGGGCTACTCGTTCAATAATTCGCGGCCCATGGATGGAGACATTGCCGAGTTCTGGACCTACGAAGGCAATACGCTGAGCATACAGGAAGGGGCCAGTGCTTCACTGCGCATTATGTTCTATGGAGGCAGTACCGACCCTGCGTACCGATTCAATGTGCGGTTTGTGAGGAACTGACCATTACTCACCCCGCAGGTGTAATCCCTGCCAAACAGAAATTTCAAACAGCAATTAGAATTTGATTGTATCCGTACATCAGCCGGCTTTGGCGCGGTAGTGTTTACGCATCTGCCGTAGTTCGCCATAACTATATGCTGTCCCCACTTAGCATATTTTTCGTATAACGACAACTCGGACTAATATTAGTAATTCTGGCCGCACTCACATCCGGTTCATGTAAAAAGACGGACAAAGTATTAACTCAAGCGGACAGTGTTTGGATAAATTTCAAGACGCAATTGGGAACAGGGAATATTGAATACTTAATTAAGAATTCATTGGACTCAATTCAGTGTGTTGACTGTGACATTGAAACAGAAAGACCGACTGAGTTTTATGATACAGACTTTATTTTGAGGAACCATTTGGATAAATTCAAATTAGAATCAATTAGGGACAAGGAATTTGACACCTACGTAATTGACGACTTAATTCGGGTTAATTACAGTTTTCCAGCGACATTTTTTCATGACCACGGATATAATCTAATTTTTACTTTTCAGAAGGTTGACAACATATACCTATTTACAGGAGTAATTGTGACGTAAGTGCAAAGTTTAATACCTGAGATTTGGCGGATATTGGCAAGACAGCAAATTTTGTTGGTCATGCAAAAAAGCACTACAGACAAAAAGGAATATAAACGACATGCGTTTAGTCAATTGTTAGTGCTCATTTTCCAAACAAGCAACTGTGAACAATGAAGAGACTTTATTTAACTATCCTCGTAGCATTTACATACTTCGCATTGCACGCCTATCCTTGCAGAAAATATGTTCTCGATTTTGAAGGGAAAACAATGCCTGGTGAACTAAAAATCAGTTGGTCTATAAACACAGGTTTTAACAATTGCGGGTTCCCAAAGGAAGAAATAATTAAGCATCGATATATAGTAAGAATAGAGAATTTATTTGAAGAGGTAATACGAAGAGACACAGTTGACCAAAGTCATTTTCTAATAAATACCAATTTGATAGATAATATACCAGTAGTATGTATCATTGAAGAGGTGGGGAATTCTAATCATTCAAACCATCTATTAATTAAACCTGAACAAGAAAGAATGCCTCGACTCAATTCAAAAATAGATACCTTAAACTTTTACTTACTGAATGGATATTTTTTCAATGCTTTGCCTTTGTTAGATGCTCTTAAAAAGAACAATTTAATTGATGAAATAAAAACTGAGTATCATATTCTCTTTCCAGATCATTATCCAAAGGAACAGACTTACTTTAATTGCTATGTAGACAGTAACTCAATGAATTTAGTCAAAATGCCAACCGTTGACGGGTTATCCGAATTTATTAAGACAATAAATCAATTGGCAAAGAATGAAACAAGAAGGACTGAGGGATTCAAGATTTTTGCCAAAATTTCCCATGACGGCAAATTGAGTGAATATGAGATAATCCCAGAGCCGGACAAGCAAACCTTTGACCAAGTGTCTAATCTATTGACCTTTTTAAATGAACCTGAAGAATTGAATCATGTTGTTATTATTCTTGGTCGTTCAGAGAATGATAAGAAATTCACGATCGTCAATGAGAGAGCATTGATGGATCAACGTTCTGCAAACTTTAGGACTAAGTTTCCTTACAGGGGATCACTACATTGAAGAAAAACGAGCGCTAACAAAATGTTTAAGCCAGCCTGGGGTTTCCGTGTAAATTTGAAGTTTAGTTTTCTTATTTTCGTTTAGCAACGTGGGACAGTTTGGAGAAGGTCGGGCTTAACATTTCGTTGCGCTACATTTTTAAGCCCTCCTATTCCCACAACTGCATAAACTTAAACGTTGTGGCCAATAATTTATAAAGACAATGGGGTTCCTAACCAAGATATTCGGACAAACAAAAACGACTGACAAGGCAACTGAACCCTACTCAAAGTCTGTGAATACCTATAAACCTGACTTCGACTCAATACACGACTTCGGCCAAATATCAAGCATCTTTGAATGGGTTTACAACCCGGATATTGAAGTAGCCACAAATTGCGCGAGAACAATTCATAGGCTATTGACTAAACAGACAACGTTTAAAAATAAAACACTTTATAACTCATTACGATACATCCACCTTAAGAAAGCGGACATCGTTAAGTTTGACAAGTTTGAGGAACACCTAAAACTAAGTCTACTTAACATTGCTTCAATGAATAGCAGCGGATATGTTCGAGAGGAAGCGCTCAAAGGACTACTGGCTAACTCCAATCAATTCACATTTCCATTCCTACTCTTCCGACTTGGCGACTGGGTTCCGGTCATCAAATCAAAAGCTGAAAAAGCCATCAAAGCAATAATTCAAAGAGAGGAGCCTGAATTTTTAATTAAAAACCACAGACTAATCGATTGGCTTTTAAAGATTGAGAGAAGCGACCTTCGACATATCCATGACGATATAACTCAATTCATTTTCTCGGATAAGAATATGGAAAGAATTATAAAGTCGCTTGACAGGTATTCAGATGGGGACAGGTTTTTCATTTTTAGGAATTTAATCCAAAAGGGCAAACTTCAAGACGCTGTTCTTGAAGAGATACTATCGGACAAAAATCATTTGATACGACTCTTGGCCATCAAAAACGTTGAGTTTATCAATAACCCTGACTTGACAAAAAAACTCCTGAAGGACCGAAGTCAAAAAATCAGACAGTACACAGTAAATAAAATTCCGCAAAGTCAGATTAGTGAATTTAAAGCGGAGATCTATCAACTACTTTTTGACTCGTCATCAGGTATAAGGACTGCAGCAAGACTTAACCTGGATAAGGTTGAAAAAAATGACTTCTTGCAGATATACAAGGAGTACATAATCACAAAGCCTAATGTTGGTTGTATTATCGGACTAGCAGAAGTCGGCACTAAAAATGACATTGAAATAATCGAGCGATTTCTTAAATCAAACTCCGCTAAGCTTAGAGCAGCAAGTTTATTTGCAATTTCCCTTTTGGACTATGGTCAGGCAAAGAAGTTAGCATTTGACCTGTTGAATGACGACTCGAACACCGTAAAAAAAACCTGCTGCACAATAATTGAAAAAGAAATATCCACCGCAGACCTGGAGAAACTTAGGACGACATACGATTTGGGTCAAAATGATACTAAAAGGTTCACATTAAGAACCATAAGCAAGTATGGGGGCTGGAGTATCGCAGGAGATTTTCTCAAAGGAGTTTTACAACCTGACGACAAAGTAAGAGAAACAAGTTACGCGCTTTTAAGTGGTTGGTATAAGTACTCTATTCAGCTTGGAACTACTCAACGACCGGAAGACAAACAGTATGTATTGACTATTTACAACGCTGGATATTTTAACAATATTAAATTGCCGCACGACATTGACAGAATCGTAAAAGAAATACCCTTTATATTCAGCGCAGAAAAAAAATAACTGGTCACAAACAAAATGTATGTGCCTAAGAGCACTACAGACAAACGGAATATAAATGACATACGTTTAGCCAATTGTTGGCGGTAATTATTTTAGGACAAGCCTCGAACATGAAAAGACAATTTTTAATCCTGATAATAGCTGGGATAACTCTAAGCTGTTCAACCAAGAATGGAAACGAGGACGGGCGACTAATTAATCATCTTGGAAGAACAGACACGTTAACTCTTTACGCCCAATATTCGGAATGTGGTGAATGGGGTGGACATCAAGAATCATTAAAGATTTATCGTGGAAATGATGATGTACTATGGACAATATACCAAAGTGACACATTAAATACATGTGAGGGACCAATTGAGAATAATCGAATAGCCTTGGCACCGCGGACAATTAAGTTGACTGAAGGCAATCAGCAAGCAATAATAAGGTATATGAATGACCTTTTGGACCACTCACTGGATGCTGAGATGCCATCTCACTCCGGAGAATATTTTTCTATTCGCCTGAATGATTCAGAATTAGTGACATCACGGACAGTTCATGGATATAAGACGTTCGATAAATTGATCAATTCCGTAATAAAATAACTACGGCCAACAATGCATATAAATCATGCCAGCAGATTTTGATCATTAATTATTAATTTGAACTGTCGGCACACTTTATATGCGAACGTTAGCTGCAATGAAGCTTGGACATCGCCGCGTAAACAAAATGACACTAAAGAAAGAACCTAAAATCTTAAGACGTAGCCTCGCGACAATCATCGACTACGGACTTTACCTGATATTTTTTAGTTGGTTAGTGATGACATACGGGAGACCTAATGACGAAGGGGGGTACACATTAAGCAACGACCCAAAAGGCGGGTGGATTTTCGTTGTCTGGATTATTTACTTTCCAATCATTGAATCAATCAGTGGACAGACACCTGGAAAACTGCTTTTAGGACTTAGGGTTGTAACAAAGAATGGGAATCCAATTTCATTTGTACAGGCATTCAAGAGGCACCTGGTTGACATGATTGACTTCTTCTTTTTTGGAATAGTTGCAATCATAACCATTAAAAACACTCCAGACCATCAAAGAGTTGGGGACTTATGGGCAAAGACAATTGTTATTGGCGGGGATAGTGTTATATGCACAAATTGCAAAGAGTCGTTGACTTTGACACCGACAGAGATAATGAGCAAAGAGTTTGTATGTCCGTTATGCAGGACAACGGTAAAAATGTAGAGGGTAGAAAGAACGTGGACAAAGAAACTGTTAACTATATTAGACACTATTTCAGCAACTTAATGACTGACGATGAAAAGTTAGCATTGAAGTATCACATGTACACTTACAAAACCGAGGACCCAAAAATGAGGAAATTGATGGTTGAGAAAGATTGGATTAGCGAACAACCTGAGATACAAAAGTTTCTGAAGGATGGTTATGATGACTTTGAATTAAGAACTGCACTTCGAATAATTACAGAGAGTGCAGATAAAATTTTCTTCAATAATTGTCCAAAATGTAAAAGACTTGCACGGACTCCGTATGCAAGACAATGTCGACATTGTGGACACGCCTGGCATGAGTTGACAGCAGCACAATTTAAACTTGAGAGTACTTTTCAATTAACGAACAGACCATTTTTTCTCTTGGGACAAATAACTAAAGGAAAAATTATGGAAGGCCAATTCATCGATTTAACAATGTTAGGACTAAACAAAAAACCTAAAATCGAAATAATTGAATTCGCACTTAAAAGTCAAGACGGAAAAGTTCGGGAAGACATCGCACTTGGCACCAATGACCTAACCGAACAAGAGAAAGCATATGTGAAAAGAATTCACTCCTTTGGGAGACCATTTGACATAGTAAAAGAAAGATGAGTCTGCAGGACTGGATTATAAAATCATTGAAAAATTGAGCGGTGCAGAATGCTAGAACCTAAGGCAAAAACTAAAACAAAGAATTTCCTGAGACATATTGAACTCCTGGGACAAAACTCAACTGACAGAATAGTAGAAGGATTTGAGACGACAGAAAAGGAATTAATAAAACAATTCATATCGGACACATCAGACTTTATTGAACACAATGAATGGGGTGTTGGACTAGAGAATCCCTTACTGATATTTATGAAATTGGCTTCTCTGTTGACAAGAAGGCGATTGATTTAGCGAAAGACGCAATCAAAGAATGCAAGATGGATTATAAAGACTGGACATTCATTGAAGAGTTGGTGAAATAAAAACGACCTACAACAAAATGTTTATGCCCGCTTGGGGTGATGTGTAAATTTGCAGTTTTGTTTTCTTAACTTCGTTCGGCAACGTGGGGCAGTGGCGCGCATCGAAAACCCAAGCCGTCATAATCATAAACGTTGGCAGTAATATTTCTTGGACAATTGTGCTGTAAAAAAAAAACCATGGACGCAGAACAACAGAGACGAAAGAGAGAAAGGGAATTTTTGGACAACTATATTTTCGTTGGACTGGAGAATTTAAATGATGGGTTTGATTCATCTGACATTAAATACTTTTCCGAAGAGGATTTTGCAATTGTCATACAAAGAATAAGGAAACTGGGACTTGGAATTTATGGTATTGAACCATGGAAAGACGGAGATTATTACGGAGTTCAAGTTCATGAGCAGGTGACAGAAGATCCTACTGACCCTAATTGGTATGAAGAAGCATTCAAGGACTTCAAGAGCACCGGAGAGAAGTTACTTTACGCTGCGACATATCACATTCCTGACAGGCATTTAGTGGGGTAGAAATACTACTGCCAACAATGGCTTTTTATGAAAAAGATACTTGTAATCATTTTAATCTCTTTGGGACTTGGGACAGCTTATTCTCAAGACAAGTCATTGTATGATATTGAGACGGACACAATTGTTCTTATAAATTTCGATGAAAGTAATTTAGGGACTCAAAAGAAAATGAGACTTCTTGAAGCTCGACAACAAAACCGAATATCTGACGCGTGGGACTTAAAACAATTCTACGCGATTGATTCAAAGTGGTTTAAGCGCTACATGGACAAGCTGGACAAGGAATTGAAGAAGGGGAAAATCAATTATAAATTTATTTCAACTCCTAATAGTTCAAGTACAGGTGACAATTATTTGCTAACTACTGACTTTACGATTGAAGAATCGAAGAGTGGAAAGAATTTAATAATTTTTATGACCTCTACCTTGTTGGATAAGTACGGAAAACTGATACTGGACGGAGACGCAACCGGAATAATAAAACAATTGAGAGAGCGGAAATAAAACGCATCACACGCTCCTCTAAGACTACTGAGCTGTACACCCATGTATCTACGCGTAATTTTAGAGACATTAAAAGTCCGCAGGATAATTTAAACCTGCCATTTTGAGATACCTGAGATTTGGCGGACATTAGAAAGGCAACCAGTTCTGGTAATGCGAAAAGTACTACAGACAAAAGGAATATAAACGACATGCGTTTAGCCAATTGTTATGGCGCATGGTTCTCAAGAAGTGACTCATTTAAAAATTAATAAAACGATGTCTCGACTTTTACTTTGTTTTCTTTTAGCTGGACAAATTGGCACCCTTGCACAAGTAGCAAGCGACAGTTTGAAAAATCGGGACAATTACATTATAAATACGACATCTTATAAGAAAGGGATATACAAAACTTTTGACGAGTTTAAGTACAACAATCCGTCCGGTTTGGACTACTTTAAATTTGATGGAAAAAACATCTTGGTCTCTGACGGTAAAACAGGGAGACTAAAGAAATTAAAAAAGAGAGAAATTTGGGGTTTTTCTGACGGTTCGAAAATATTTGTTAGTTGGAACAAGTACAACGAGATTTTGGAGAAGGGTAGATATTGTTACTTTAAAGAGAGAGGAACCAGAATAGCATTTGGTATATCTGCATTCCCTTTTATGATATTACCAATTCCATATCCATACAAGGACGAGATCATAATCAACTACAATACTGGAAAACCGTTTGTCCTTTCTAAAAGACTTTTAAAGAAAATTCTGACGTCTGACGACCCAGAGTTGTTGAAAGAGTTTAAAAATGAAACAAGTAAGCGCAGAAAACTATTTGACTACATCGTAAAGTATAACGACAGAAACGTTTCAAAGATAAAGTAGTGTGAGAAACCACGCACCATAATCGAGTAGCCCGCCCCACTAGCATGAGTTAGCAGGGAGAGGCTCTCACACCACTGTACGTACGGGTCTCGTATACAGCGGTTCATTGAGTTGTGGAGAAATCTTTTCGTAGTAAGCGAGCAATGGTTCGTATCCACGCTTGAGTAATCTTTGCAAGAGTATCACCAACTCACCATAAGAGAATTTCATGATCTGAAATTATTCGATATCTTCGATACCCGTGCACATACTGGTACCCCGTTAGTGATCAGTAGTTTAACAAACTTCAGTAAACAAAAATGTAGACAATGGGACTTTTTGACTTAATATTCGGCAAGACTATTAAAATTGAAAATGACTTCTTCGGCCAAATGCTATTTCTTGGAGACCAAAAAGATCCAAGTAAAAGCCATTTTGAATGTCGCAGACATTTTAAGCCTTCCAACAAAGTCATTGAAATCGGCATAGACGGCACGGAAACTGGTCCGTCACAAATTCAAGTCGATTTCTTTAGAAGTATAGAAGACCGATACAATGAGATCACTGATGCAGTAAGACCATTAATTGAGGAAGAATTTAGCAATTGGCAGGAGGGATTTCGAATAAAAGACTTCAATCAAGAGTTTGAGCCCGTTTATTTGCAACTACCAAGCTGTGAAAGTAACGTAGTTATCTGGGAAATCGCTTTTGAATCTGACCATGACAGAAATCACACGTTT
>QFQM01000604.1 GCA_003243255.1 Flavobacterium psychrophilum
GAATGTTGGGGGAACGGTTGGGATTGATGGTGCTCATGTAGCTCCTGCTATCCCTGTATCAATATCAATAAATCGTAGCATGGCTATTCCTGGAAAGTATGAGATGAGAATACCATTTTATTGGGGATACATTGAATGGAAAATCCATAATGCCACTACTCCTTCCTTCAATAGGGATTGGTCTACCCTAGTCTATAGACCAGAAGCCAGGAGAGAACTGATTATTCCAGTAACAGTAGTATCGCAATGTACTGTTAATACAAACTCTATATCACTTGAGCACGGTATAATGACGCCTGCGGCTGCAATCAATAATAAGACCAGTTCATCTATTTCATTAACTTGTACTAGTAATGCAACTGTCAAACTTTCATTGCAAGGAGGTTTTAAAGACAACATAAGTAAGTGTGGAGCGTCTGGAACCTGTGAACTTACTTTCGGTGATACAGATAAGTACTCTCAAGATCTGACTTTTTCAGGAACAATGGAAATACCCGTTCAGTCTAAATTTGTACCCGGCTCTACACATCCAGCGGCGGGGAAATTTGAGTCGCATGCCGTTCTGGAAATAGATGTAAAGTGATCTTTAAATATAATTTCAATAAGATTCATATTATGAATGGAGTATTGGTGTGTTTTCACTTAATAACAAAAGTAATTTGTTTTATAGGCATGATTTAATATTAAAAGAAAAGATGTCTGTCATTGTCTTTACGCCTTGTAGTTTTCTGTTTAGTGGCCTACATCATCTTCTTGAATCTACTGTTCTTCCATTTTCGCTTGAGCTTGTTTCGGCAAAAACATTCGACGATGCTATTTGTGAGCATAAAAAATTTCGGGCTGGTGTTTTCATTGTAGCGCCAGCCTCAAATACTCCTGCGCAAATCATTAGATCTCGTTTGTTTGTTGGTAAGCTAGAATATATGATGAATAAAGGAATGATACCTAAAGCAGCTTGTCTGCTTATGAAAAATAGCATGGCTATTGAATCATCTCATAAAAATTACCATCTTAGACGGGATTCTCTTAAGGAGGACTTGAATATAATGTTAAGGTATTTTCTGGAAAACTATTGGCGGTATTCTACTTTTACACACTATTGGTTACCATTAAGTGACATTCAAAAGAAGACACTGGATGCACTTTTATCTGGTGATGATATTACCGAGGTTGCAAAAAGTCTCAATATCACTCCGCAGTGTGTGCTAACAAGGCGAAATAACTTAATCAAAAAAATGGGGTTGCGTAACAGAATTGGTCTTATGTGTATGAATAGAGATATGTTCTCAGATATCTGATGATATAGTCATCGATATTCGTAGAAATTATATATGAACGATTGACTTTATTATCTGATATTCTTATAACTTTTTCAATTTGATTTAATATATTCACATTCACTTTTATTTTTTTGGGGATTATTTGGTTTGTTATATATATTGCTGCGATAATTAAGATCCTAATTTATTCTATACTGAGTACTTTTCACGTATTTTTTTACCACCTTTCTCATTTTACATTATTTGTACTGAATATGTGTTTCCTTGTTTTGGTCTTTGTTTTAAAAAAAATGATCTTTAATAGGAAGAATATCTCAGATAAATAAAATAATCTTGATGTGAATGTAATCTTTAT
>QFQM01000605.1 GCA_003243255.1 Flavobacterium psychrophilum
GACATTAGTAGTGGAATTAAAATTCCAATGACAGCTGCCTATTGGAAATTTGATTCAACATCTACAGAATTTGTAACTTATAAAAATACACGGGTTGTTAGAGGCAAGAATGGAAATGCTTATCAGATTTTTCTGAAAGACTACACTTTTACAAACGGTATTATTGAGTTTGATGTTGAATTAAACGGAATGGGATTTCCCGGAATAAATTTTCGAATGTCTGATGACCATAAGAACGGCGAAAATTTTTATCTACGCTTCTTCGGAACTGTTTCTCCAGAAACCCGAACAACCTTGCAATATGCTGCTTTAATGGATGGTATGAGCATCTGGAATCTATCGGATGAATATCAGGCCGGCGCCGTGGTTTATCAAAATGAATGGAATCATATAAAACTGGTTGTATCAGGAAAACAAATGAAGGCGTATGTGAATGATATGAGACAGCCAAAATTAGTAGTACCTGTATTAGAAGGAATGAGAGATTCTGGTGGCATCTCTTTGTCGGGAAATGTCACCTACGCAAACCTTGTAATCAAACCAAATGTTACTGAAGGTTTAAGTAAAGACAGTGGTTATGTTTCAACTTATAATGACACCCGGTATTTAAAGAACTGGATGATAAGTGCGCAAAAAGATTTTCCATTTGGAAAAGATATAGTAATGCAATTGCCAAGTATGTATGGGAAACTCACTACAACTGACTTGCCTGATAGCAATACGCAGTGGACATCTATCAATGCCGAGCCACGAGGAATAATTAACTTAAGTAGAAAGTACGGTGTTAAAGAAAATGATGACAGAAGAATTGCCTGGCTTAAAACAACAATACAATCGGATAAAGCGCAAAACAAGATTTTACGTCTTGGCTTTAGTGATGAAGTTTGGCTATTTATAAACGGACAAATTTTATATGTAGGTAAAAATTATTTTGGAACACCCGAACAGAAATCGGAAGGAAGATGCACTATAGAAAATAGCAGCTTCGAATTACCTCTTAAAGAAGGTAAGAATGAAATACTTATTGCAACCGCTAACTATTTTTACGGCTGGGGCATCATCGCACGTTTAGATGACACGAATGGACTTCAGTTTAACAGGTAAGACCTTCGACTTACAAAACTGCCACTTATTGAATCTCTTAGATTCAACTTTCCATCTTTGAAGTGATCTTGAGAAGGGAGCGAATTCAGGAAACATTGAATGATATAAGAAACATTTTCATTCATGTACCTTTATTTATAAATAATCGGAATTATTCCGATAAATAACATATAAACGTACACATATTTGTATTATTACAATCAAATATCGGAATTATTCCGATATTTGATACGTAATTATACAAAATGGATTTTATAAAAGCCATAAAGGAGTATTCCGGTCAGCCGCTCACGCGGCAAATCCTGATGGACTTGCTGCAAGATTATAAGCGCCCCTACGACAAGATCAATGAGTTGGTCAAGCAGGGCCTGTTGGTACAGATTAAAAGGGGGATATTCATCCCGGGCCCACAATCGTCGATTTCTTCGCCGGAGAAACTGCTATTGGCTAATCACTTATGGGGGCCCAGTTATGTGTCCTCGGACTCGGCGCTTTCACATTGGGGAATGATACCGGAGCGTGTATATGAA
>QFQM01000606.1 GCA_003243255.1 Flavobacterium psychrophilum
AGCAGGCAACCGAACTACGAATGTGTAAGGTAGCGGCTGGCTGAAAGCCAATCCGCTTGACCGCTAGGTTAGACCGACGAGATATGAAAAATCGTCATGCACCCGAGATGACACCAAAGACATAGCTTCTAGCGGTCGCCAAACGGACTGCAGAGGTCAAAAAAGCTTGAAACTGGTACAGCCACCGCAGTGTCCAATCCCAGCGGAAGAACCTTTGAGAAGGGTGAAGCACTAGAATTAATGCCGTCCTGCATAATACTGATTTCGGAGCGTGCTAAGAATTCAAGTACCAGCACAGCTTTACTGTGTTCGAGTAATTTTACTTCCTATGCTTTGGTTGAACTCAATATTTAAAGTTTCTGGCAGACGATATAAGAGCGACCTTTTAATATCTCCTTGATATCCAGTTTTTTGTTTAATTTCACTTTTTATATCTTGGAATTCTTCATGGCTAATGCGAGGATCTATCATCACTTGATCTATTAATTCATGAGCATCAATCTCATATTGATGGATATCGTTTTTTGGCAAATCATAGCCCCAATCCAGATGAATTATCCTAATTTCAGCTTCGTGCTCAAATGCTTTTCGCTTGACCAATAAAGAATTAAATAGACTACCAAAAGTAATTTGGCCATTGACAGCAAAAGCTCTCTTGGCTCTATTGATAATTTCAGCCTCTGAAATGTACTCTACTTTGCCTATACATTCTTGAGTCATAGAATTATTAACATTAGCTAGACTTAAGCTAGATAACAATTTTTCAATAGTGCTTCTGATGCGGACGCCTTTCTTATCAGGCGAGTAAATTCGCCACATCGCATCTGATGCCTTAGAGGTAGTCCAGCATTGACCATACAACCTTTCATGTGTATCTAAAGCGATTTCGGTGCCGTTCGGAAAAATCAGTTTTGATTTTAGCGCAAAGTTTTCGAAGGTGTCTTCCCATCTTTTCGGCTTTACCAATGTATTCTTATTTGTATTAAACAAATCTAGAAATCTTTCGTATGAAATAATTCGATAGATATGGTTATCGTATTCAGTTTCATTGATATTCAGGTACACCATATTTCCTTATAAAATAACTTTCCCCGGAAAGATTGGAGTGAAAATCGCTAGGTTGGCTTTTAGGCAAAACTCAAAATTCGTAGTGTATTGCGGGCTGAGCGTATGACGGTGACTGGCCGTCAGTGACCGACCTGTTGCGGTCGATCGAGTCGCCCCCCTACGCCTGCTGTGCAGCGAGTGCTGCCAGTCGCTGTCACTCGCGGAACTCACACTGACTGCCTTTAACCGGCTGCCCGACCCCGCAATGGTTAGTCGCGCGAAGGTCGGAGGGCTCGCCTTTCGCGGACATCGTCACTGGACGCATTAATACCCAGCGCGAGCAGGCTTGGCCATGCGTTGGCCTAGTCGGACTGATGGGCGGGAGGGGCAGCGTGCGTGGCCTGAAATGGTTCCAGCTGTGTGCCTTACGCTGCTTTAGCCCCGGACGTTTTGACAGCCTTGGGGGCTGCGGGTGCTTTGGAGGTAGTACGTGCCCTGGGCGCCTTGGCCTTGTAATCCTTGAAAAGCGCCTCTGGCACAAGGTAGAGATCGCCGCGTGCCCGTGAACAGGCCACATAGAGTTTG
>QFQM01000120.1 GCA_003243255.1 Flavobacterium psychrophilum
ATATTAGGTGCAGCCAATTATATCAAATCGGTCCCTTTTGGCGACTCAACAAAAATGGGGCTTATGGGTCATAGCTTCGGGGCTCTTCAAACTAATTTTATTATAACACACTCTAATGTTTTTGCTGCAGCGATTTCAGCGGCCGTAACTACTAATCTTCTTAGTGCTTATTTAGAGCTTGTATCTATTCCCTTTAAAATGGGGGAAGAATTTCATAGTAAAATGAATTGGTACGAATCTCCTTTTGGTCAATCTGCCATCGGGGCCAGTTTATGGGAAAGACCTGATTTATATATGAAACAGACATCTGTTCTTTTTGCGGACCGGGTAAGTACTCCTCTTCTTATTATGCATAATAAAAGGGATGATAATAACAATTTCCGACAAGGCGTTCAACTATACATGGCTCTTCGAAGGCTGCAAAAACCTTGCTGGCTACTCCAGTATGATAATTCGGACCATGCATTATTTGCGCAAAAGGATAAAGTGGATTTTACAATAAGGTCAACGCAATTCTTCAACCATTATCTCATGGGCGCTCCAGCCCCGGTGTGGATGACGAAAGGTATTCCATATAAACAAAAGGGGGTCGATAATGGGTTTAAGCTTGACAGGCAAGGAAAATGCTCAGAGAATTGCGCTACCTGTTTAAAAGGGAGACTAAATTAATTAAATGATGGAGGTTGCATACAAAACCGAATAGTAGTTGTATTACAAACGGAAGATAGGATATAGATTTCTATAAATAAAGGGTTGGCATTTATGCCAACCCTCCAATTGTTCAAATATCTGAATTCTCTGTATTATCCTTCTGGAACATAATACACCGGTGCATTGCACTCTGTAGCTGCTGGCTGGGAAGTTGTGATCTTAGCAAGTGTCAAAGTTTGATAGCCAGCTGGTAAACCTGTTGTTACTGTTTTAGCGGTTACAGTGAGTATGCTGTTATCGCATTGGTCAGTTTCATTTTCTTTAAAGAATATCCTTACAGTACTCCTTGATGCATAGTTCGCATAAGTACCACCTACCAACGCAACTGCTAGCAACATTGCCAACATAATTCTTACTTTTTTCATAATTAAGGCGCTTTTTTCAGAAAAAAGCTAAAATTTTATTAATGATTAACGCCTACTGGAGTTTATGGTGGTTTCGGCTTTTCCACCTGGCATTGCTTGCAATCAATGCACTTTTATTGGCCAAAAAAACATATATCTATTTGTGATAGAATTATGACTATATCTCATAGATTTCTTCAAAGTTAGAACCTGATGTAAATACACGCGCAATTGTTTTGTCCTCCCTGATGACAATTAAATAAGGGACTGATTCAATTTTGTAGTTCTTTAATAATATATTGTCTTTGTCGATGCCTGCAACTACATTGGGATAGGCGTCTAATTTATAATCTTTCTTAAAGGCGATGTATTTAGCATCCTTTGATGTAGTAACTATGATTATCTGTTTATTTTCAAACTTTTTAATGTTGTCCAATATTTTCTGCGTCAGCTTCCTGCATGTAGAGCAATCTGTAGAAACAAATAATAGTAACGTGCTTTTGCCTTTCAGGAGCGATCCCATTTCAATCGTTTTTTTCCCATCCCCGATATATAGTTTTAATTCAGGAAGCCTGGTTCCTATCAGTTCCGTTGGTGTTGCTACTATTTCTGAACAGCCAAGGGAAAAGAGTAATGGGAATGTCCAAATAATATGTATCAGCTTAAACATATTGTATAGTTTGTATTTCTGCTTTAGTCAGGTTGTGTTTGGGGTTGTTCTTTGAGAAGGCTATTTTTATTATAACCTCCAGGATTATTATGCTTGTGATTGTGCTAAGAATAATAGGGAATGCCTGGAATCTAAGGGCTGCTGGCGATGCGATAATTGTAAATGCTGCGTTAATGAGCCAGAAAGATCCGCTTATGATAAAGAAACTACCTTTTTCTCTAACCAAAGGATTAGTTGCAAGTGATATAAGAATAAGCAGGCCAATTAATTGAGTCATATTTACGAATCCAGATAGTGCCGGGAAGTAGTTCAGAATAGTTACTGTAGATTTTTTATATCTTGTATACACGTCTGTTGAGCTCAGGTTGAACCAACTGGCAACTGCTTTGGGTATTTTCTTTTCACCACTATTATAAGCTTCCAAAAATTCAATGGGAGGTGCAAAATAGTTTACTGCGTTAGGTATAATGAATTCTGTTAAGTATGTTTTGGGGTAAGATCTTATTATATAGATGCCATAATCCTTATATAAAGGAGCGATTGTAGCCCATTTTATTAGTTCTTTGGTTGTTGTATCTCCTTTAAAAACAACGCTATCTTTATAATTGTATAACGGCATTCCCGGCGACCACATATAAAATGAACTTGCTTTGATTGTTTCAAAAAGAGATGTCTTAGTTACTGGGTTGTCAAAGTAGGTTCTTACTACATCGTCTAATTGTTTAAACCTATCTGGTACAGGCTGTCTTTTTGTGCTATCAATATAGCGGAAGGTGTAAAGCGCATTATTTGCCCACTGCCATCCAATGAATGGTGAGTACTGCCAGGTACCGGTTAGTTTTTTATATTCAGATCCGGTTTTAAGTACGAAGACGAGTGTTGGAACTGAGAATATGAGAATGATGGCTATTTTTTCTATGATCCGTTTTTTTCGCATATAGAATAATGCCATTAGTAACGATAGAAAGGGGTAAGCCAGTCCATTGTATCTGGTAGAGAAGGCCAGGAAAATGGTTATCGAATGTATAATAAGATGGAACCAGGAGAATTGTTTTATAAGCCATAAGCTAGTTCCAAGCCATATAAAGCTGATTGCGGCAAATAAACAGTCGCTTGAAACAAGGTTTGCTAAATGTAGGAAAAGGGGGTTTATGACTAAAAAGGCGATGATTAAGTATTTTGCTTTTTCCGAAACTTTGAAAAAATAGAAAATAGTGAAAGCGAAAAATAGTGCAGATAATTCTATGCTGACGTATTGAATGAGTGTTAATGCATAGTCGGATTTGGAAAAGACACTAAACAGGCGTAGGAATTGTGAGTATCCGGTCAAGTATGTATTTATTGTTAAATTTTCTTCAGCAGCATAAATATAGGAGTAAGAATCTGCATTAATAAAGCTCGCAAATGGATAAAAGTATTTGAATATTACAAACTGCAATAAGATTATTGGTGTTATAATCAGAATTATTATTCGGTTCTGTTTTTGTTTGAACAGAAAATCCTTGAATGAATAATTCAGTTGTGATGATATGTTATGGGAGGTTTGCATTTATGGCGAATTGGTTTTGCTTTTGTTTGAGGATTAGTCAACCGATGGTTATACTTCTTATAGGGCATGGTTTTGTCTGATTAGCTGATATTCTTCAAGTGCTACTTTCTTTAATTGTTTTTCAATGAGTATAGCCCATATTCCTAACAAAATGTATATACAATTGAATATAATGTGTTCTTTCCTTGAAAGAGATGCGATTATGCCTCCGCAACCACAAGGAATCTCATCGGAAAATGTCATTAACGAAATGGTATAGATTGTAAATAATATCATAATAAAAATAGATAGCTTCAGGGATTTAAACCGCCATCGTGGTATTATCAACATGCCTGCTAATATTATTTCGAAAGTGGGTAAACTCCAGGCTATAAATGTTGAAACTGGTGACGGTATTGGGGACGACGCCATCTGCTCCCTGAATGTGTCATAATCGATGAGTTTAGTGATTGCTGTGTAAAGAAATAGAACTGAATACAAAATGGATATGATAATTACTGCTAAGTTCTTTGTTGATTCGTTTTTGATTTGCATATAACATATTTCATTGAGCATATGGATGCCAGTATTTGAGTCCGGTTTGAGCGTAAGCGTTATTAGGGGTGGTTGGGTATTTAAGTTTGTTGCGTTCAATACTGCATGCAAGATAGGATCAGTGTGTAATGTGAATGGTGTGTTGTATATTCCAAACCGTATTGTTGTTTTAAAAGATCATACAGCTTGTTTTAACTGCTTCTTCATCCATGACTTTGGCGATTCATTACATATCTTTTTAAATGCTTTGCAGAAGTTGCTTTCCGTCTTGTATCCTATAGTCATAGCAATCGCTTTAATAGGTTCTTCAGAAAGTAGCATTAGCTTTGCCTTTTTCATCCGTGCTTCCAAAAGATATGTATAAGGAGTTATGCCATACACCTGCTTGAAGCCTGACTTTAACTTTACTTCCGACAGTTTTACTTTGGTTGCCAACTGGCTAATGCTTAATGGATCTCTCATATGTTCTTCAATAATCCGGGCTGCCAGGATTATTCGATCTACTTCCTGGTCTGAGATAGGTATTAATTTCATAGGTACACTTTTAGTGAGCGATACTGACTGTAACATTTTATACAGATTTTCTATACCAACTCGTTGGTAAGAGTTGGAATGTCGTTATATCAGTGTAACAAGGTTGTGCTATACCTGGCCATAATGTTGTATTGATGGCATGGCTTCTCCTGTATTGTGTAGGTTTTACCTTAAACTTCTTTCGGAAGACTGCAATAAAGTTTGTGGCATATCCATATCCACATTGTTCTGCAACTTCCTGTATGCTGTTTTCTGTTCTCGCTAATAGATGGAGTGCTTGTTTCATACGTTCATTCTGGAGAAACTCATAGATGGTAGATCCGTACAAGACCTTAAACCCCATTTTTAGTTTGAACGTATTAAGACCAGCGTAGGTTGCAAGCTGAGCGATGGAGTGATGGTTTTTTATGTCTTCCAGTATAAGACGTTTCACGAGGTCGAACTTTACCAGATCGGTGCTTCGTATTTTAATTGTGGTAGGCATTGGCTAATGGATAAGGTTATTCAAAATTATTTTTATGCAATTGCTAATTCAGGGTCAATTATATTCCTAATCGTATTTAACCAGCTCTTAACATGTTCTCTTTTTTCCAGTTTGTAGGCGTATCTCCACACCATTTAGTGAAGGCTTTGCTAAAGTGGCTTTCACTTTTATAACCAATGGATCTGATGATCATCTGTAGTGATCTTCCTTCTAATAAAAGCTGTTTGGCTTTTTCCAGTCTTAATTCCCGCAGGTATTGATATACGCCCATACCATAAACTTGCTTAAAGGCCTTCTTCAGTTTTTTTTCAGGAAGTGATACTTTTTCGGCTAATTCAGGTATGGTATAGTGAGTTACAGGTGACTGCTGTATGATGGTGGCCACCATGTAAACCGCTTTTTTGACACTATCTGTTAAATATATTGATTGCATAAACTTGTTTTTATTGCTTGAGCATACAATTTCGCCACGACGGTACTGTACCTTACGACATGCCAACCAGCCAATAGCTGACGTGGCACATGCCAGGTAAAGCATACGCTCCTTATAATGGTTCACTAACTTATCCTACTTGTGTAGTGCTGCAGATTTTCCGTAACTGCGCGGTCATTTCTATTAGACTCGCAGAGCCGGTAACTGTGTCGGCAAATGTGGACTTTTAGCTTATTCGTACTACCGGTGTGACAATGGTAGCAGACATTATTAGCTGTGTTTGCAAGGTAGGTGAATAGACTAATGAGAATAGGAAGTAGACTGATGCGAGTCGGAATATTACCAATCCAAACGGTTTCCACCCCACTTTATGTAATGTGTGTTCTATTCCGTATTCCTGGTTAATGAAGTGCTTGACATCATGGGTGACTTCTCCCGTTATGGCCGGGCGAGTTTCTCCCTGGACCAACAGGAAATGGTAAAGCTGTGAGAAAGTCTTAATGGTGTTAAAAGTGCTGCTGACGATTCCCGGGCTTTCGATGATGAAGTGCGGTGCGTGTGGTGCTGCCTGATAGGCGATGGCTTGTTTCGGTCTGATCGACCAAAGGCGTTATAATCCGACGAATGATTCAATAGAATAATGGTAGTGGAATAGGTTTGCAGGTAAAATGTTTTGCTACATGAAACGGACTATTATTCTATTTGCCATTATCGTAATGCCGGGATTGATGCGTGCTCAACAGGTAAGGAGGGGGAGCGTTCCCGAAACAGCGTTGAACGGGCTAAGTGATGAATTCTCCGACACTAATTCGAAAAGTGCCTGGCAGCGTCTACATGTCGTTGAAAAATTCCCGGATAAGATCAAGGAGTTTTCCATCAGCAATGGACAGATGAAGCTGGTGCCTTATGCATCGGGCTGGTATGGTGATTACCAGGCGCCTTTTCTCTTCAAAAACATCAGTGGTAATTTCGATGTACGGGCCAGGATAAAGGTCAGCGGGGCCAATGATGTCTTGCCTCAAAGTGAGTGGTCGCTGGCTGGTATTATGGTGCGGCAACCTAAGGAAACTACCAGCGAGGCGTGGCAACCGCGGCAGGAGAACTGGTTGTTTTTCACCACCGGTATAGCGGAGCCAACCGGCGTAGCCATGTTTGAAGTAAAGTCTACCAACAATTCATTGAGCAATTTAAAGTTACGTCCTGCAAAGGCTGGTTGGGTAGAGCTGCGTATCGTTCGTGTACAGGCTTCTTTTATTTTATTGTACCGATACAGTGAGGGGGAGCCGTGGACTGTTATTGAGCGGTTTTACCGGCCGCTGCTTCCTGCGGAGCTGCAAGTCGGTATCAATGCTTACAGCGGATGGAATGGCATTCCGGAACGGGTGAAGGGTGATCCGGCTACTTTTAATAAAACGCTTGTGAATGATGTTGCTGCCGATATGGTAGTGGAGGCTGATTATATCAGGTTTGCCCGCCCGGTGTTGAATATGGAAAAGCTTGGTGCTTTACGTGCCAGTGGTTTTCAGGCGCCTTATTATACAGCCGGCAATCTTCTTACTGATCACTCCGTATCGAACGAAATGGTATTGGATATCATAGGGAAGTGATCTCTATCAGCACAGATGTTCCGTTTTCCGGTGAGGACCTGACATCTATCTTGCCTTTCAAGAAGTCGACCCTGTTTTGAATATTGTTCCATCCCATGCCACGGGATTCTTTGAGGGCGGCTGTGTCAAATCCTTTCCCGTCATCTTCTACTGTGATGAAGAAGGGCTTATCCGGTCCGGAAGCGTGGGCCTGCACTATTATGGTTGTTGCAGCAGCATGTTTGATCGCATTGCTGACCAACTCCTGTACGATGCGATAGATTGTTACGGCTGTGGTTTGCGTGAAGGCGATCTCTTCCATGCCGATAGGCTGGTATTTTACCTGTATCACGCCGCTGCGGGCAATCTCTCCACAAAAGTCTTTCAATGCTGTATTCAACCCAAACTTTACCAATATCTCGGGCATCATATTGTGGGCTACGCGGCGCATTTCTTTGATTGAGCTGTCGAGCATGTCAATGCTTCGCTCGAATGATTGGGCATTTTCCGGCGTGAGGATGAGGTTTTCTTTCATATTCTGGAATGAATATTTGATGCCTGATAACATGCCTCCCAATCCGTCATGGAGGTCTTTGGCCAACCGGGTCCGTTCCTGTTCTTCGCCTTTGAGTACTGCTTCGGTGGCTGTCAATTGCTTTTCGGTTTCCAGTTCTTCTATTCTTATTTGCTGGAGTTTTTGGCGGTGTTTATAGCTCAGGTAGCCCAATAATAATATCAGTAGCAGGGCTATGGAGCCGCCAATGAGCAGGTAATTGAGGGTTGTCTTTTGTTTCAGTTGTGCTTCCTGCAGTTTTATTTGTGTTCCTTTCTTTTCTGATTGGTACCGTGCTTCCAGCTCTGAATATTGTTTGGTCCTTTCTCCTTTAAGGATCGTGTCATTCAGTGTAATGTATTTATCCGTGTAGGCATATGCTTCTTTATAGTGCCCAAGGCTGTTTTCCAGCTGTCGCATGAACCCGTAGTAGGTTCGCAACTCTATCGGATCGCTGCTGTTGGAAAAGTAATCTGTGGTTTCTTTTGCATGCTTCTCTGCTGCCCGGTAGTCTTTGTTTTGCAGCGCGATCCTGGCTAATAATAAGTTGGCATTGGCGATCGCATCTTTGGCATTCAGGCTATTGGCCAGCTGCAGGCGTTTTTGTGCAAACAACGTAGCCGAATCCATTTTGTCTAAATCAAAAAAGGCTGTTGCTATTGCTCCATAGGCTGCCTGGACATATATTCTTGCTGCTTTGCCGGTCTCTAATTGTGGTAAATATGTCAAGAGGATGCGGAGTGCTTCTTCGGTCTTTCCGTTTTCGGAATAGTTGTCTGCTTTCTGCTGCATGTAATAGGCCATTGCATCCAGGGCGGCGGGGGAGGTGTATTTCCGGGCAATGGCGATGGCTTTGTCAATGTATTCGTCGGCTTTATCAAGGTTTTTCAGGGAGTTGAATACAGAGCTTATATTGGCATAGAGGTCTGACTTTCTTTTATCGATCAGTTTTTCGGTAAGGGTTTTGTCTTCCAGCAGTTTGGGGTCTTCAAATATTTCGCCTGCTTTTATGTAGTAGTAAATGCAGCTATCGTATTCGCCATTCCAGTATTTAACGTTGCCAATATTAAAATTGGCTCCTGCTGCGAGGTATAAGTTTTTATTGCTATTGGCTGAATGTAATGACAGCCGATAGAGTTTCAATGCGTTGTCTTTGTCATTGAAGTAGCTGTACCAAATGCCCATTATCCTGTAGCTGTTGGTGATGCTGTTCTGCTCTTTGAGGGTAAGGCTTTTGTTCAGGGCTTCTTCGAGTAATTGTTTTGACAGGACGCTGTCGGTTTCTATGAGGTCGTGTCCAAGTTCCCGCAACTGGCGAACCTGGGAGGTATCAAGTGGTTTACTGCGGATCTGATCGGCTATATGGCGTACGCTATCCAGATTGGCTTGTTGGGCAACTGCTATGTTAAAGCAGCCTACCATAAATGTCAGCGTAATGGATAGCAGGGGTTTCATGCAGCCTGACCGATTGATTGTAAATAGATACGTACAGATTAATGCAAATTAATATGCAAATCGTCAGAACTGCCTCCTCTTTTTGGAGGATTTATCGCTGAAAATCCCCTTTTTCTACGATTGTCTTTGTTTTTTATTATCAGCAGGTAACTATTACTTTACCGAATGCTTTGCCCGACTTGAACCTGTGGAAGGCTTCCTGTACTTTTTCGACCGGGAAGACATTGTCCAACACTGGTTTCAGGTTGTTTTTTTCGATGGCATTGACGAGGTCTCCTAATTGCTGTGCATTGCCTACTGACCAGGACTGCAGCCTGATATAGTTTGTGATCATGGGGATCAGATCGACTGTGAGTTTGGTGCCTGTCATCAAACCGATCAGGCCAACAAATCCGTGTTGTTTTACGGAGAGGATGCTTTGTTCAATGGTGGCTGTTCCGGCTACATCGAGGGTTATGTCCACGCCGATGCCTCCGTTGAGGCGTTTTACTTCCTGGCTCCATTCCGGTGTTTCTTTATAATTGATCACTTCATCTGCTCCGAGGTCTTTCAGCTTTTGTTCTTTTTCTTTACTGCCGGTGGTGGCTATTATTTTAAGCCCAAACATTTTGGCTATTTGCAGGGCCAACAGGGAAACGCCACCGCTGCCTTGTATAAGTATGGTTTGCCCTGCGCGGATATTGGCCTGTTCGACAAGGATCGCCCAAACTGTGAGCCCGGTGATCGATAGCGGGGCTGCTTCTGCATCGGTGAGGTTGTTGGGTGTTCTTACAAGGGTATTCTCCGGCTGTATCGTGTATTCGGCCAACAGGCCGGGCCGGGAAAAGCCGGTCCGCCATTGGTCGTTCCAGGGGGTATTGTTTCCAGCTTCCCAGCGGCTTATAAATGGGATGATGACGCGGTCGCCTTTTTTCCAGCGGGTTACTTTGCTGCCTGTATTTTCCACTACGCCTACGCCTGCGGTACCGGGAACGAGTGGTAATGGGATGCCGAATGGTATCCTGTTCTCTATTACGATCAGGTCATGAAATTCCAGTGCTACGGCTGTCGTTTTTACCAGTACGTCGTGTTCTCCTATGGCCGGTTGGGGTATTTCCCTAAGTTGTAAATGTTCTATTCCGAATTGTTCCAGCTGTATTGCTTTCATGTGAAGGTTTTGTATTGCAAACGTACTGTCTGATTATCGTTTGCCCGAGGGGGTAAATAGACTTTGTGGTGGGGTGTTCCGGACAGGAAAGGAAGGGTATTGGTTGGCGGGGCCGGCTGCAACATTTCTTTTTTTGTATTGTATTTAGCTATACTATTACCCTGTTAAAAAGGCTTCTGGTCTGAATAAACTCATGAATATGCCTAAACTATCTTTTCCGGCAGCGTGCCTGTTCCTGTTCTGTTTTTTGTTTTGTCAGCAACTTTTTGCGCACAATGGTAAGGTGGCTCATGCTTATCCTGTCGGGGCCATCAAAGTTGATGGGAACCTTTCCGACTGGCCGAAGTCTGCATTGCCCTACAGGATTGCTACTACCATATCTGATGGCAAGCCTGTGAACAGTGCTGATTTCAGTGGCTTCTTTCAGGTAGGCTACCGGTCCGACAATCATTCGTTGTATGTTGCTTTTACCGTCACTGATAATGATTTTATAGAGGATACTTCCAATAATGTGGCGTGGAATACGCAGGATGGCCTTGAACTGAACCTCGATGCCCGGCACCTGCCTTTCGGTTCGGGTGTTTGTTCTTTTATGTACAGTAAGAAACTGCGGAATATCAATACGGCTTTTTATGATCCTTTTTCTCAAAAGGCGTCGTGGGATATTGCGGAGGTAGGCTTTGTGAGAAAGGGTAATACGAGGTATTACGAATGGCGTATACAACTGGGTGATGAGCTGGTGGTGGGTAAATCTATTGGGTTTGATGTGCTGCTTTTCGACAAGGACAAGGATGGCAGTTTTACTTTTACCGGCTGGGGCAAGGGGGAGTCAAAGTACAGGAACCCCGGTAGTTTGGGCGATATCATTTTGTTGCCTGCCAATGAAAAGCCGGCTACTGTTTCGGGAACAGTGGCGTGGGACAGGCCCATGAAGGAACAATTGCCCGGCCAGGTTCGCTTACAGCCATCCAGTAATCAGGCAGGGTGGCTGAGTGCTGAAGTAGATAGTTTGGGAAGGTATGCTGTTGCTGTGCCGGCGGGCACTTATGAAGTGCTGGTGCCGGATGCTTTTATAATAGGGAAAAACAATATTTATGCTACGGCTGCAAAAACGCCCGTTATGGTAACGGTAAAAGCGGGGCTGCCAATCAAAGCGCCTGCACTTCGTGTTGCGGGCGATGCTGCTCCCGACCTGCTCCCTGAAAAGGGTATCCTGCATCAACCTTTTACTGCTGAGCGTGCTGCGCAGGTGGATCAATTTATTGAAACTTATCAGCGGTATCTCCGGATACCGGGTGTATCGCTGGCATTGATAAAAGATGGACAGGTAGTGTATCACAAGGCGTATGGTGTAAAGAATACGTTTACCGGGGATAAGGTAGATAGCCTGACGCTTTTTGAAGCTGCTTCGGTTACCAAGCCTGTGTTTGCATTTGCTGTTCAGCGATTGGCCGAGCGTGGTGTTATCGATCTTGATAGGCCGCTCTATTTATATCTTCCTTATAAAGATATTGAGTATGATGAGCGGTATAAGCTGATGACTGCAAGGCATGTGCTTACGCATCGTACCGGATTCCCGAACTGGCGGTCTAATAATCCGGATGGAAAGCTTAATCTGCGCTTTACTCCCGGTACTGCATACAATTATTCGGGTGAAGGTTTTGAGTATCTTAAAATGGTAGTGGAGAAAATTACCGGTAAGAATGTGGAACAGGTGTTGCAGGAAGAGGTGATAACTCCTATTGGCTTATACCATACTTTCTTCTCCAAAAATGATTCGCTGGTTCGCATGGTGGCCAATGGGCATTATGATATGATGCCTTCTTCCGATCCGCCTCCTGCCTATCCCGGTATGGCTTATTCTATGCATACCGAGGCTTTTATTTTTACCCGTTTCCTATTGTACCTGCTGGAGCAGCAAGGATTGAATGCGCAGTCTTATAACACGATGCTGCAAAAACACAGTGATTATAATTATGACCCCGGTGATGAAAAGCCAAAGGCGCCTGCCTATATGGGTATGAGTCTTGAGATCAGGGAAACACCTTTGGGCAAATCATTCGGGCATGGTGGAAACAATGGGGACTTCAAATGCAGGTTTGAGGTGTATAAGGACCTGAAAATGGGCTACGTTATTTTTACCAATTCCAATACTGCTGATCCTTTATTGCATGTTTTTAACCAGTTCCTGGTGGAAGGGAAGGAGTGATGTTTATTCACTATAAACGTTCATAGGTAATAACGCCTTGTCCTTCCGTACCGGTCATGATCATCTTATTGCCTTTGAATGTTACTGTATAGGATTGCCCTACTGCAAAGTTGGTGGCGGAGGTGGTGAATTTGTTGCCTTCCAGTTTCCATTTGGTTTTGGACCAGAGCTTCTCCTGTATCTTTTTATAGTTCTCATCACAGCCGCTGGCAGCAGCATTGAGCCGGAACAGGCCGTCTGCCTTGATCTCCCATACTATTTTGGCTGCACAGGGGCGCGTTTTTAACAATGCGGCATGGCTATCCATTTGTTGTCCTTCGTAGACGAAGGTGTGGGAGATCTTTTTCCAGTTACCAACCGGGCTTTGTGCGTTGCTGTATTGAATGCTCAGGATTGTAAAGAAACAAATGAGTATCGATTTCATGGTCTGGTTTGTTTATGGTGTAAAGCTACCAGCTGTGGTTGCCTGGTTGATGGGGCAATCGCTAAACAACATTTGTAATAGATGAACGACGGTTTTGTTATATTTGACAAACATCATTTATAATTATACGCTTTGGTGACCAACTCATTACGCTGCATTGTTGTGGACGACGACGAGATCGACAGGCTGACTACGTTGTCGTTGGTAAAGCGGTATGAATGGTTGACCGTAGCGGGTGTTTTTGACAGTGCTGAAGCTGCGTTGAATGTTATTACAAAGCAATTGCCTGATGTTGCTTTCCTCGATGTGGATATGCCCGGTATGTCGGGGCTCGAGCTGCGCAG
>QFQM01000607.1 GCA_003243255.1 Flavobacterium psychrophilum
AGAATGGTTCGGAATGTAAAGCAAGATAGAAACGGAGACATTTTGTTTGCGGCATCATGGGGTGGTGTTTTCCGATACGATGGAAAACTGTTTACCAATATCGCCAGTAAAATTGGTTCGCGCAGATACTGGGATGTACTGGAAGATCGACGCGGAAACCTTTGGTTCGCTTCCACTGATTCCGGCGTTTATCATTACAATGGCAAAACCTTCCAACATTTCACAACAAGGGAGGGACTTGCCAATAACCGGGTGATGTGTATTTATGAAGATAAAACCGGTAATATTTGGTTTGCCACCGGCGGTGGAGCAAGCCGTTACGATGGGAAATCTTTTACAAATTTCACCACTAAAGAAGGGCTTTCCAATAATGATCTTACTACTATCATGGAAGACAAAACCGGGAAAATATGGTTTGGCGCAAGGGACGGGGTCTGTTTTTATGATGGAAAAACATTTACCACCCTAAAAAACAAAGATGGTAAAGCCTTTAACAACGTTTGGTCGATCATCGAAGATAAAAAAGGGAGCATTTGGTTTGGTGATGTTGATGGTCTTTGGCGTTATGACGGCAGCACCTTTACTAAGGTGTCGCAGCGGGGGGCTTATGGAATAATCGAAGATAAAAAAGGAAATATCTGGACTAGCGGTGCAGTAAATCCTAATGGGCTCGGAGTCTGGGCGCTTTCCCGTTATGATCAAAAGGCGTTGTACAATAAAAACCCCACTGTAACCGAAATAATGTCAACAGAAAAATTCTTTTGTGGGATTTTGGAAGCTAACGATGGAAGCATTTGGTTTGGATCTTTTTATGGAGTGTATCGTTATGATGGAAAGACGATCACGGATTTTAGAACAAAAGAGGATCAGCAATTGAGTCCTCACCACCCATTAAAATAAAACATGAAATACACACACGTATATACTTTGTTCCTGGTGTTTGTTTTTCAGACCTCCTGTGGACAAACCCAAACAAACGTACCAAGAGATAATACCAGCGTAGGATACACCGAGGCTCAACTCAAAGAGGCGGAAACGACCAGGTTTCCTATGGGTATGACGCGGCATGTAAGGCATGCCAGGAACGGCGACATTTTGGTTGCTTCTTACTTAGGTGTTTTTCGATACGATGGAACATCTTTTACCAATCTAACAGGTAAAATCATTTCGCCCAGATTTTCCAGCTTCTGGGATGTGCTGGAAGATCGAAAAGGAAATCTTTGGTTCGGCACCAGGGATTCGGGTGTTTATTGTTACGACGGGAAATCCTTTCAGCATTTTACAACAAAGGATGGACTTGCCAGTAATGGGGCTATGCATATTTATGAAGACAGAGCCGGTAATCTCTGGTTCGGAGCAAGCCGTTACGATGGGAAATCTTTTCGAAATTTTACCACAAAAGATGGATTTCCCAGTAACAATATTCGTTTGCTCCTTGAAGACAAAACCGGCAAGCTTTGGTTTGGTGCACAAGGAGAAAATATGTTCGTTTATGATGGAAAAACGTTTACCGTTTTAAAAAACGAAGATGGCAAAGCGTTTAACAACGTTTGGTCGATCATCGAAGATCAAAAAGGAAACATTTGGTTTGGTGACAATGGCTATGGCCAAGGCCATGACCCTGCT
>QFQM01000608.1 GCA_003243255.1 Flavobacterium psychrophilum
TGACTCGTCCTAAAATAACTATACGGGTTTTTAGATAATCCTGCAGTAACTATACATCGGTGTGATAATCCTGTGGTTACTATACAGGTGAGTTTTCAAAAATAAGGATTTGTTTGTTTACCGGCAGCTTCATTACGCTGAGTTAACCACTTTCCCGGATATGATTTCCACCGTTTCTTTAAAGCACCTTGCAGCTGATGGGCCTGTTCTGGAGTTAAAAAATCACAACTGCTATGTGGCCTTAGTTCGTTGTATGCCCGGATACTATCTCTGACTATCTGATAAGTTTGTTCAAAGCCATAAACTGAACTGTAGAGATTGAATTCTGTTTTAATAATTCCATTCATCCGCTCTGCCAGCGCATTTTCATAAGGATCGCCATTCTGAGTCATACTGATTGAGATATTGTTTTGCTTTAATATTGTAACATAGTCCGCACTACAATACTGAGAACCCCGGTCCGAGTGGTGGATCAGAGGCTGGTCTGTATAACGACGATTACCGATAGCCATTTGCAAGGCTTCCTGACAACCAGAAGCCGACATGTCTGTCCGTAGACAATAACCCATTATTTTGCGGGAATAAGCATCAGTAATCAGGCTTAAATAACCCCATTGGTTTATAATACGGATGTAAGTGATATCACTCACCCAGATCTGTTCCGGGCGATGACAATCCAGGTCTTTGATCAGGTTCTCATATTTATGCATCCAATGCCGGGAATCGGTTGTTATTACTTTGCGCTTACGCTGACGGATTAATAATTTATGACGCTCCAGCAAATCAAACAGATAGTCACGTCCCACTTCAATCCCATGAGTTGCCAGCAGTGGAGTTATTTTGTAATGTAGCTTACGGGTTCCCAATCTGGGTAATTGCTTTCTTTGTTCTTCAACATGTTGTAAAATAATATCATCCCGCAATACCTCCTGACTGCGACGCCAGCGATGATCATACAGGGCATGGCGGGTTTTGCCAAACAGTGAACATAACTTCCGGATACTCTTACCGGGAAAATCATGCTTTAGTCGTTCGACTGTTTGGCACCAGGCTTTTTTCTGATATTAATTTTAAGCTGTTCTTCTGCTACATCGATGAGGGTATTTAAAGCAGCAATCTTTAATTGGGCGTCTTCCAGGGCCTTCTGTAAAGCCTTTACCTCAGCAGTAGCAGAGGAACTGTTCTTTTTAGCAGATTTATCTTTCTTCATCAAGACGTCATTGGGGTCCACAAGATCGGTATTTTCCTGTTCCAATTGCCCGATCCAACCCTGAATTGTCCTTTCCGCTTTTACCCCATATGCCAACTGGGCTTCCCGGATACTCAACCGGCCGCTCACCACTGACCGCACTACAGATCGCTTTATTTCCATACTCGCGCGACCATTACTTCGTGGCTTTACCGCCAAATCACTATCATCCACCCAGCGCCTCAGGGTAGTACGATTTATACCGTATTCCAGCTGAACTACCTGCCGGGGCCTACCACCAAGCACTTCAGCAACCACCTGAGTAATAAACTTTTTGTCATAATGGCCCCCATATACATAACGGCCAATTAAACCTTTTGATGTCTCTTCTGCCATACAATAATGTTTTATTGTATAGTTATTTCAGGACGGGGCA
>QFQM01000609.1 GCA_003243255.1 Flavobacterium psychrophilum
GCCGGTAAACGCCTGTTGCGCGACGGGCCGATTCGCCTGAAGCCGGTTGCTGGCACCGGCGGCCGAGGCCAGCAGGTGGTGCGCTCCCATCCTGAGCTGGAAAGCGCGCTGGCGGCGCTCGATGAACAATGTGTGCGGCAGCAGGGCCTGGTGCTGGAGGAAGACCTGCAGCAGCCCGATACCTACAGCGTCGGCCAGATTCGAGTGGCAGGCGTCACCCTCAGTTACCACGGTACCCAGCAACTGACTGACGATGGTCACGGCAATCAGGTCTACGGCGGCTCGCGCCTGACGCTGGTGCGCGGCGACTACCTGGCCTTGATGACCCTCGATCTGCCGCGCGCCGTGCGCCTGGCCGTGCAGCAGGCGCGCATCTTCGAACTGGCGGCGCTGGAGGTCTATCCCTCCATCCAGGCATCACGGCGCAATTACGACGTGGCGCAAGGGCTGAACGCGCGAGGCAAGTCGCGCAGTGGCGTACTCGAGCAATCCTGGCGCGTCGGCGGGGCCAGTGCGGCGGAAATCTTCGCCCTGGAAGCGTTCATCAAGGACCCGCAGCTGCAAACGCTGCAGGCTTCGACCCATGAGTTCTATCAGGACGTACCGCCGCCGCCAGGCTCCATTTGCCTGTATCAAGGTCAGCACAGTGAGGACGGCCCGCTGGCCAAGTACGTCAAGGTGGGGCCGTTATGAGTGCCTGCAGCCGGAGCCTGGACATTCTGGTGGGTGACCAGCATATCGCCGGCACCCTGCTGACCCCACCGAACAAGGTTCCCGGCGTGCTGTTCGTGCACGGTTGGGGCGGCAGCCAGCAACGCGACCTGGCCCGCGCCCGTGGTATCGCCGGGCTGGGCTGCGTGTGCCTGACCTTCGACCTGCGCGGGCACGAACGCAACGTCGAGGCGCAGGAGCGCGTATCGCGCGAAGACAACCTGGCCGACATCCTCGCCGCCTACGACCTGCTGGCCGCGCACGAAGCGGTCGACCCCGAATGCATCGCGGTGATCGGCACCAGCTACGGCGGCTACCTGGCCACCCTGCTCAGCGTGCGGCGCCCGGTGCGCTGGCTGGCCCTGCGCGTGCCGGCGCTGTACTGGGACGAGCAATGGCAGTTGCCCAAGCGCCAACTGGACGCTGCACGGCTGGCCGAGTACCGCCGCACGCCGCTGCGCGCGCAGGACAATCTGGCGCTCGGCGCCTGCTCCGAGTTTCGCGGCGACGTGCTGCTGGTGGAGTCCGAGCATGACGACTTCGTCCCGCACACCACGCTGATGAGCTACCGCAATGCCTTCGACAAGGCGCACTCGCTGAGCCATCGCACCATGGCCGGTGCCGACCACGGGCTCAGCGAGGACCGTCACCAGCAAGCCTATACGCGCATCCTGATCGATTGGGTCAGCGAGATGGTGGTAGGCGCACGGGTAGGTGACTACCCGCATCACCTGGTGCGCTATTCCTGAATCGCTGCACCTCGATGCTGCGGTTCGCCCTGGGCATCTGCCCGCCTAACCTGCAACAGGAGATCGACGATGAAAATCAGCAAGCTTATGACCCGCAACGTCCGCACGCTGGAGCCAGAGCGCAGCATTCGTGAGGCCGCCACGCTGATGGCCGATATCGACA
>QFQM01000610.1 GCA_003243255.1 Flavobacterium psychrophilum
ATGTTCAGGCTGTTTCCCTCATTTACATTCTGATCGATTATAGCAACAGGGTTAAAGTTGTCAAACAGGATTGCCTGATAATAATCGCCATTAGGGAAGCGAATCGGAGCCGTTGGATTGTACAATGCCGCATAGCGAAGTGCCTCAGGAAAAGACTTGTTGTACTTTTTATTTGTTACAGAAAAATTGACATCAAGCTTTAAACGATTGTCCAAAGCAGTCTGTGTTAAATTTGCTCTGGTATTGATTTGGTCAAAACCCGATTTTTTAAGAACACCATTGATGTCACGAATGTTGGTTGACAAACGGAAGGTGGTATTATCACTACCACCGGAAAGGGCAATATTATGCACATTTGAGAAAGCGGTTCGTGTTACCTCGTCCTGCCAGTCTGTACTTGAACCTAAATTATTGCCTCCAGCCGCTACATATTGATCAGGAGACATCACCGGTATTTTCTTGAAAACGGATGCAGCCGATACGTATGCATTATAGGTAACCCCTAAACCCTTTTTCGAACCTCTCTTTGTCGTAATCAAGATTACACCACTCGAACCTCTGCTTCCATAGATAGCTGCGGCAGATCCATCTTTAAGCACGTTGATGGTTTCAATATCGTTTGGATCAACGTTAGCTAAATCGGCACCTAAAACACCATCAATTACCACCAATGGAGAAGCATTTGATCCAACTGTTGAGATCCCTCTCAAACGAACAACTGAAGAAGAATTTGGATCTCCCCCTTTATTGTAAATACTAAGACCAGCAACCTTTCCTTGCAAAAGCTGTGTGGGATCATTGATATTACCTCTGTTGAAATCCTTTGTATCTAACGAGACAACAGATCCGGTAATTTCCTTCTTTTCCTGAGATCCATACCCAACGACAACTACTTCCGACAAAGCGGTCACATCAGTAGCCAGAGTAACATTAACTACTCCCTGTGATCCAACTACCGCTTCCTGAGAGGTATAGCCTACAAAAGAAAACACAAGAGTTGCACTACTACCCACTGTAACACGGTAATTTCCCTCCGAATCGGTCACCGTTCCATTGCTGGTTCCCTTCTCTACAACATTCACCCCGGGAATGGCTGAGCCATCGTCTCCTGAAGTCACTTTTCCGGTTACTACCTGTTGAGCCATTGCCACTGATGTGACAAAGAGAAAAATCAGCATAGCAAACCTGCACATTGATAGATACAATCTAATCATACTGGTTTTTGTTTGGTTTATTAAATTATGGTTTAGATGAGTTTTTCGAAATCATGGCTTATTTTAGTGGCTTAGTAATAGATAAACCAATAGGTTTAAAACATGATTCCGAAATCAATATTAGTCCGAAAAATCATTTTCCCCGCGTCACAAGTTCAAAAAAGTGCCAAAATTTTAGCGAAAACGAAATCGCAAACGTTTGCAATTTTAATAAAATATTTAACTCTTTCCTACTAACTCTAAACCTAAACTAAAGATGAAGTTCAACCAGGTAACCATTAAGGACATTGCAAGGGAATTGGGTATCTCTCCTTCTACCGTGTCACGCGCGCTATAAGACCATCCGGACATCAGCTCGGATACAAAAAAAGCGGTGAATGAGCTCGCTGAAAAGCTCAACTATCAAC
>QFQM01000611.1 GCA_003243255.1 Flavobacterium psychrophilum
CGAGAATTCGTCCCCGCATAAAATTTTTATAGCAAATAAGTAATCATACCTGAAAAGAACAATGTTTATTGGATGGAGATTACTTAAATCATATGGCAAGATGTACGCAAAAATAAATAATGAAAGAACGTAAATTAACAATCAAAACAATAATGAATTATTCCATATGAAGATTGTGCGCAACTCCGCGTAAATACTCAATAAAACTTGTCCGGTCCGCATAGCCATTTACAATGTTCAAAATTCGCTCATCGCACTCAACGTACCTTTTGCGCTTCTTGGGCGGTTGAGAGCCGGCAACGAATTGTTCCATAGTCAAGTCATGAAGCGATTGAACTTTCCGCAAACCATCAATGAACTTCCAGATTGACGGGTGGTTCATCTGAAGTTCGGATTGTAGACGACGGTGGGCTGCTTCCGCATGATTATTTGTTCGATCCTCTCCATTAATTGTACGAAGATAACATGACCACATATCGCGAGGAAACCTTGGCGGCTTGCGATTGATGCCACGAGTTCGTTCACCTAACAATATGTATAAATAAAAAAACAAGTCACAAACACTTACCGACATAATTCTTCTCAAACCATTTCAACACTTCTGCATAGTCGTTTCCAAGTTCGCGTTTTAGTTCTTCAAAGGCGTTTGGCACATCATGTTCTGGAACAAAGGCAAGTGCAGCAATCGTTCGGCAGTTGAGCGCAACTTCAGGAGAATTATTGTAATCTCGAATCATATTATTGTCGCACAAGCATTTCCGCATGTTTTTCATCAAATGGAAGAGACAACCATGGACCGCAGATTCCGGGAATGCATCATTGATCGCATTAATTGCAGCTTGTTCATAGTCAACAGAGATTGAGTCCGGATCAAAGTCTGGCCAAATCTGAAATAGCAAATCTAATCAAAATTAAAGTTAAAAAACGGCTACCTGCTTGATCATTTCAAATAAAATCATATAAGTCTTCTGCCGCTTGTTCGGAAGCAATGCATACATGACTGGAAAAACAAAAGACTTGCCGGTCGAAGTGGTACGTGCAGCTAATATCGCATAAATTTGAAAAAACATTGGTGGCGCCTGTCGAAACGTACCATCCACAAAAATGTGTTTCATTTGACCACTCCATTCAGAATTTGACGCTTTGCCAAAAATCAAGATACGAGGCAAATCTAAACGTGCAATTATATACAAAAAAGCAATATGCAATATACCCGCATGATCTTCAAACTCAAATCTTTTATCGAAAGAATCCCCAAGAAGAAACAGTTTATCGCCAATAAATTGATATTCCTTAGGAATTTCCAAGCTTTCAAGGTCAGTTGGTATTGCCGGAACCGCATTATTGACTTGACGATTGTACCTCACAATGTGCTTCAGAGAATCTTTACTTGGAAGACGAGCAGCAACCGCACGACTAATACCAGTCAATTCATTAGAAAGTATCTGAACCGGAGTCTAAACAAATAAAAATAACTTAAAAATGCAATTAAAACTACCTCCACAGTATCTACTGCCCGACGTTTGATCGCATTTTTGATTCGTTGAGTTTCAACTTCAATGTTGCGTGTATCGTGGTTATGAGTGCCTGACGAATAGACAACCTCTCCGGTGACTG
>QFQM01000612.1 GCA_003243255.1 Flavobacterium psychrophilum
ATCCCCCCCTCACCGCCATATTTAAAGAAGAGCTCGTACGAAAGTACGGGCTTTTTTTTCGTATATTGCACACACCGGGTGCCCCCGCCCACGTCTGTTAGGGCGAGGGGAAATCGTGCACATCAACTGTCTGGTTACTCAGTCAACAATCAAAATGCGCAAGAGAGTACAGAACATATATGTATTATCTGGTCACTTCCTATCACTTCCTCACTTATTAAAATGCCCCCAACGGAAATACATGTCACATGCCATCATAAAATCGTTATGCCAGAGGAATCGACAATAGAAAAAATAGTAAATTAAGCACGGTACATAGCAGAGTAAAAAATAGGCTTCAAACCAAATCCGCCATTCTACAAGCGTTGCCAATACCGACACCAGCGTAATCCACATCACTTCAATAACCAGCAATATGAATAACCGAAGCCAAAGCGGCTTGGCAAAAAAGGTCGACAACGCATTTTCACTGGAGAAAAACAGATCGATTTCCTGCAAAAAAAGCCTGCCCAGAAAAGCGTACCGCTTGGAGAAGCGCAGAAAAAACAGATTAATCGCCAACACTACGCCACAAAGAATGAGCAATGCAATTATCGATTTAAACGTTAACCACTGCCCCTCTGTCACAAAAGAATCACTGTTACGCAACGGGCTGATAGTAAGCAGGTTAACAACCGTTGAGATGCACACCGAAAGCAGCACATAGCGAGTCAGACTTTTATATTTTACTTTTTTCGCTACTGAAATAGCGACCTGCTTGACATAACTGGTGCGGATCATCCGAAACAGCAGAAAGATGACCAACGGCCCAAGTAACGAAATCAGGAACAGCGCATATAACGAGGGTAGAAGCTGGTATAGCCCCCAACTCATTGCACTCAACATGATTAACGACAGAAATCCTGCCACCAGAGGTTGTGTAAGAAATAATTCTATTTTGTGGTTCTGCTTTTTCTTAAACCACGAAAAATCGATATTCTTCGTGACGCATTTATAAGCCCAGTACGCCTTGAGATCAAAAATAAAATTATACAGCACCAGAGCCAGAATCCCACTAACTACACCAATATCCTCTGATGGAAAAGTAAACCCTGCATTCTTCCAATAAAAGCCTATCAGAATAAGTCCAATAGCATAAATGTATATCAGATTTCGTTTATCCTGAAAGCGAATAAAAGTTAAATAATCAGGAATCATTTGAATACCTTTGCATCACTAAATGCTTTACGACAATGCATAACTCGTTGCTGATCCACGCCAGCAAAATCATTTAACATATTCCCCAAATAGGGCTTATTACTTATTTCAAGGAAAGCTACCGGGGTTGGCATATTCAGAAATGTATCGAGAGATTCAGTCCATTTCACCGTATGAGTTAAGTGTAATGAGAGATTTTCTTTGATAATTGACGGAGCGACCTCGCTTTTTGCTGTTACGTTCATCAGAACCTGATGCTCTGGCGAAGCGATATCCAGTCCGGCAAGATAATCGCGCATTGCCTGAACGCCGTCTTCCATCAAACGCGTGTGCCAGGCACTGATCTTACCCAGCAATAGTGGACACGCGGCTAAGTGAGTAAACTCTCAGTCAGAGGTGACTCACATGACAAAAACAG
>QFQM01000121.1 GCA_003243255.1 Flavobacterium psychrophilum
AATGGTTCAGACACCATACCATAACTACCATTGCCACCTCTATTGTAAATAATCACAGGATACTTCTTGCTTTGAACTTTAGGGGAAATAAGAAACCCTTTTACGGCAGTACCATCAAAAGAACGATATGATAAATCGTATATGCTTACAGACGAAAGATGAGGATGAATCTGCTCTTTGCCATTTGCAAATGAAGATTCTGAAAGACTAAAACTTTTATACTGTGCCTGACTAAAAAAGCTAACAAGCAAAACAAGCAACAACACTAATCTGTTTGACATCATAAATTACTCCCTGTAATGAGTTATCTGATATGGGTACTTTTCATAAACCACATTATCTTCATTAATAGTATAGCCTGCTTTAAAGTCGGCTCTGGCTTCATCATACATCTTATTATACTCCTCTTTTTTATTTAATCTTGAAAGGCAAATAGCTTTATAGAACTTGACATCCGAAAATTGTGGATAAATCTTTAAAGCCCTGTCAAACACAGTAACAGCTTCAGCCCATTTCTTCTGTTCATATTTCGAAATCCCATAATAAAACAGATCAAGATGATGCGCGTTATCAGACCCTTTGGCATCTATAGTATTCCTTAATTCTTTCTCGAGTATGCTTTCCGCTTTAGCAAATTCATTTAGCTGAATATAACTTAAGGCAATGTAAAAATTATAGGTATGGTCCATTTCATAGGTGTTTCCAAACAGCTCGATACTCTTTTCAAAATCGGTAATGGCATCACGATAGCTTTTTGAAAATATACATTTAATAAAAGCCCTGTACGGCAGCTGGTTTATATCATAAGCAACAGCCTTATCCTGAAGCGCCATACCAACCTCATATTTTCTGGCTTTAAAATATGGCATTGCTTTCTGTTGCCAGAAATAAGCCACTGTACTGTCCTTAGCCAGCATAGTGTCAAGACATTCCTGCCATTCAGGAGCATGATAATACAACCTATTACCGCAGTTTTCAAGATACTCATCAATCAATGCCTGCTGCTTCGCAGATTGACTAAAACTGAGTAGCGGCAACACAAAAGCAAGAGTAAGAATAAAACCTTTCATATTTTTATTTTAAAATTAAGAAAAATCTTAACCAAAAATAATATAATTCAGGTATTGACAACACATTAACAAGTTTTAAATCCCATCAACACCTGTCATAAAGTTGTAGTAATGCGCTTTGCTTCATCCTGATAAATCATTAATTTTACAACATGGAAGCACCTTTGGCAGAACGCATACGCCCACAACATTTATCAGAATACATAAGCCAGCAACACCTTGTAGGCCCTAACGGCTCACTTACACACCAGATTGCACGTGGCATTATCCCGTCTTTAATTTTATGGGGGCCACCGGGTACAGGTAAAACTACTCTTGCGCAGATAATGGCACAGGAAAGCAATCGCCCGTTTTATGTATTGAGTGCTATAAATGCCGGTGTAAAAGATGTGCGTGAGGTAATAGACAAAGCCAAACAGAGTGGTGGCCTTTTTACCGCTAAAAATCCGATCCTTTTTATAGACGAGATTCATAGGTTCAGCAAATCGCAACAGGATTCGCTTTTAGCAGCGGTTGAGAAAGGCTGGGTAACTCTTATAGGCGCTACAACCGAAAACCCAAGCTTTGAGGTTATTCCCGCCTTATTATCACGATGCCAGGTATATGTGCTCAACGCTTTTACCAAAGATGATCTTGAAGCCCTGCTCCATCGTGCAATGGAAACGGACACCTACCTTAAAACTAAAAACATAAACCTAAAAGAAACAGAAGCATTGCTTCGCCTTTCGGGTGGTGACGGCCGTAAGCTGCTTAACATATTCGAACTGATAATTAATGCGTCGGATGGTGATTCTATTGAAATTACCAACGAAAGAGTGATGCAGCTCGTTCAGAAAAACACGGTACTGTATGACAAAACCGGCGAACAGCATTATGACATAATTTCGGCGTTTATAAAGTCGATGCGCGGCAGCGATCCTAATGGAGCGGTATACTGGCTGGCAAGAATGATAGAAGGTGGCGAAGACCTGAAATTTATTGCCAGAAGGATGCTCATATTAGCTTCGGAAGATATTGGCAATGCCAATCCAACTGCGTTAATTATGGCAAACAACACTTTTCAGGCGGTATCAACCATAGGTTACCCTGAATCGAGAATAATCCTGAGCCAATGCGCCATTTATCTTGCCACATCACCAAAAAGCAATGCCAGTTATATGGCTATTGGTAAAGCACAGCAAATCGTAAAGCAAACCGGAGATTTGCCTGTTCCGTTACATTTGCGCAATGCACCTACAAAACTTATGAAGGAATTGGGCTATGGTGATGAGTACAAATATGCCCATGATTATGATAACAATTTCGCCGATCAGGAATTCCTGCCGGACGAAACAAGGAATACTGCTTTTTATGATCCAGGAAATAATTCAAGGGAGAATTCAACACGCGAGTTTTTAAGGAATCGCTGGAAGAAGTATGGGTATTAAATGGCAAAGTTTCAAAGCCGCAGAGTAACTAAGTCAAAAACTTTGAAACTTTGAAACTTTGAAACTTTGAAACTTTGAAACTTTGAAACTAAAACTTAATATTCAGTTTCTCTGAAATAAGTTTGTCGTTTTGGTAATATTCAAAAACCCAGTCATTGCCTCTTTTAAATACTACACCATTTTTAGTATCTGATACCGCAGTATAAGAATCCTGCTGCGAAGTCTTATATATTTTCAGCACTACTTTTGGAGTATTGTCTACCAGTTGATAACCATTGGCGATTGGCTGTGCAAAAAGCTGGTTCGTATTGTTTACGGTTTCAGGAGTTGCAGCCTGTTGATGAGCCGGAACAGCTTGCGCGGTTTTTACAGGAGTATCATTTTTGCCTGAATATTTATAATTAAGCTGAGCAACAGACTGTGATGCTTCTCTAAGCGCTTCATAATATGCCTTTTGAAACGTTTTTTCTTTACTTGTGCCTTCTACAGAGGTAAAAACAACCTTACCCTCACAATCTTTCAACTCGATTGTCAGTGCTGTTCTCATCAACCCTGATTCATCATTTACATTTGCATATAATGCTTTACACCTGTCTAAAGCAAGTTCGTCAGGCATTTTTTGAGTAGGATAAAACACCTGCCATCCATATTTCTCAAATAACATCTTTGTTAATGTATTAAGATTAAATCGGTTCGCTTCTTTTAGCCATTCAAATTTTTCAGGAACAACTATATATTTATAATCGTTTATGCTTTGCGCAAAAGTGACTCCGGAAATCAGGAATGCAAACAATAAAAAGGTCTTTTTCATAGCAATTATAAGATGTTTTTTATTTGTAGCAGGTGATTAATCTGCTTTATTGAAGCCGGAGCTTCATGATTATGTTCATTAAAAAATATAGCTTCGATACCGCAGTTGATAGCTCCCTGCACATCGGCTTCTATACAGTCCCCTATCATTACACTGTCACGCCTGTCAGCATTTGCCGCTTTAAGGGCAAACTCAAAAATTCCAGCGTGTGGTTTTTTGCATCCGGCAAGCTCAGAGTTAGTAATCGTTTCGAAATAATGATCAATATTGGCATTTCTCATTTTTCGCTCCTGAACCACATCAGGTCCATTCGTAATAATATGAAGGCTGTATTTAGGTTTTAGGTATTCGAGTATTTCGATTGCACCATCAAACAGATTATTATTTTCAGGCAATAATCTTATGTATTCCTGCGAGATCGTCTCTAACAAAGTATCTTCAGCAGTAAATCCAAGCAATGAGAAAGTATCTTTCAGGCGGCCATATCGCAATTCCTGCTGCGTTATATCGCCATCACGATACAGTTTCCAGTATTTAGCATTTATTGGCGAATAGTGCTGATTAAAGTTCTGATGAGAAACATTGATGCCTAATTTATCAAATATAACCTGAAAAGCAAGCGCAGAATTTTTCTCGAAATCCCACAACGTGTGGTCAAGATCAAAAAAAACAGCTTTCTTGTCGGTTATTCTCATTAGTTCCCCTTTGTGATAACAGCATTGTCAACGTGATAAATCCAGTCGTCTACATCTGTATCATTATATCTGAAATTTCCCTGAACCGTTACATACTGATCTGTTTTCAGTTTAATATTCGGATTTTTAAACTTTAATCCCATAATAGTTTCAGGTCCTGCCTTACCGCAGAAAAAACAGGATGCAAAAACATTTTTGCTCAAAGCATAGTTCTTATTATCGATAGGAACGATAAAACCGCTCATAGTAACCGGTTTTTTGTTCTTAGCTTTAAGCGTAGTGTTTATCACCGGATACATAACACCTTCCGGATAATCTTTACTTGGCTTTTTCAAGTATTTGATCTGCGCCAGTAATTTCCAGGTAAGCGTATCATTAGCCGTTATAAAAGTGGCCTCACCTGATTTAGCGGTAACTGAATCTGAAGGTGTACCAAGAGACATCAAAACAAACCCCGAAACAACAAGGGCAAAAAATAAATAAGTCTTACGCATTTGCAAGAGTTTTAGAAATATTTAAACTATATGCTTTCACGGCAGGTATAACCGCTGCCAAAATCCCCACAAAGATAGTGAGCAGGAACAAATATCCTTCCTTTTCCCAAACAAACTCAAAAGGATTAAATGAAATTTTGAATTCATCTTCCGAAGAACCGGATATAAATACCAGTGCAACCCTACCAACAATCGTTCCAAACACAAAGCCTGTAACACATAAAAGAAGGCTTTCTATAAGGACCAGCGACAGCAGCTGTAAACGGCTCGCACCATTAACGCGCAATAAGGCGAATTCGTATTTCCTTTCCTTTAAAGTATTGAATAAAGCTATAAAAATACTTATACCTGATATCAGCATGATACCATAAGCCAGATACTTTAATGCCTCAAGTCCAATACCAAAAAGACTAAACAACCTGTTAATCTCAATTCCCGGAAGGGCAGCCTGCATTTTTGTATTTTGGGCGATAATCCTTGGCCACATAAAAATTGCATTCTTATTCCTGAATTTCAATAAAACAGCCGTTATCTCTTTACCTTCTTCGCTTATTGGTGCAACAGCTTCATGATCGTGGTCGTGAGCTTCTTCAGCATGCGCATCATGGTCATGATCATGCCCCTCATGGTCATGGTCTTCGTGGTCGTGAGTTTCGGCTACAGCCTCGTGCGCGTGGTCATGCTCTTCTTCAGCACCTTCTTCATGTTCATGGTCGTGCATTGCCCAAACACTCTGTATATTACACAAGATAAGATTATCAACAACCCTGCCCGTAGGCGACGCGACTCCCGCTACAACATAAGCATGATGATCGTGTACTTCACCTTCTTCGGCATCGCCATGCGAACCAAAAAATTTATCGCCTACCTTCATTCCCATTTTTTTAGCGATCTCACTACCTACTACTACCTCAAAATCTTTACCGAATACTTTGCCGGTTGTAATTGTAGCGCCATACTTAGTAAGATATTCAGGTGTTGTGCCAACAATACGAAACCCTCTGTAATTATCGCCAAAGGCTAATGGTATAGCACTTTTTACAAAAGGGTGATGCATCCATTTCTTAGCTTCGGTATAATCGATATTACCTGTTGGAGCATCCACCTGATATACCGATGACAATATCAGCTGCAATGGGCTTCCCTGAGCGCCAAGCACCATATCTACACCGTCAATATTATCATTAAATTTTTTCTCGAATTGTTGCTCCAGCAGTATAAGCAGCGTAATTATGGCAACACTTGCTGTTAACAGCAAGATACTCAATGCAGTATTAAGAGGCTTAAACCAAATGTTTTTCCAGGCTATTTTAGTGATCATGATAAGGAGATTTGGTTAGGGAAACGGTCTTTTAGCCTTTGGTCATGGGTTACGATGACCAGTGCGGTGCCAAACTGCTTTGCAAGATGATCTAACATATCCGCAACCTTAAAAGCATTCTCATCATCAAGACTGGAAGTAGGTTCATCGGCCAAAAGGAGTTTTGGTTCGTTGATAAGAGCGCGGGCAATTGATACCCTTTGCTGCTGTCCGATACTTAATTGTGATGGTAATTTATGAAGATGATCCTTAAGATCTAACTGCTCTAAAAGCTGCTTTGCTTTTGTTGTCGCCTGCTTTCCAGTAGCCAGCCAGGAAGCCAGCACTACATTTTCGAGTACATTCAGTGAAGCTACAAAATAGGACTGCTGTAATACAAGCCCAATATTTTTGCCGCGAAAATGATCGAGTTTCTTTTCCGAAAGTGTAACGATATTAGTATCTTCTATGATTATTTCTCCACCCTGAGGGCGCTGTAGTCCGCCTAAAAGGTGCAATAGTGTAGTTTTTCCTTTTCCTGAACCTCCTGTTATCAGCAGGCTCTCTCCCCTTGATGTGGTAATATCAGGAAAACTAAATGCTGTACCCTGACCATAAGAGAAGCTTATATTTTTTGTACTTATCATGCAATTTGTAATTGACCTGCAATTTATGCAAATCAGTGCGATAAACAAAGAAGTATCTGTATCATCATGCCTCTACATTAGTATTGTTCTTCATTTCAAAAACAATAATGCTTTGCAGCATGCCTTTTTCTTTATCATCATTTTCAAAAGCTCTTTCAAGATGCAACTCATCATCATGCATCGCAGCAAGGCATCGGGTGTATATTGCATTTCTGGTCTTAAGATCATTCATAGTAAGATCTAACCGGATCTCTAAAACCGAACGGTGTATTAACGGATTGCTTATATAGACTTTGGCATGTTCCCTGTCATAATTTTCAGTAAGGTTAAAATCCACCAGTTCAAACTGATGCTTATCCAGTTTTTCAAGTACCATCGCAGGCAACTCCCTATCCCTCACTTCCGGTTCATCAGGCAGATCAAACTCACCGTCATACTTAAAGGTCATAGTGTAGTTATGCATAGCTCATTTTTTATTTTAAAATTAAAACATATACTATAATCACGTAAACTAATTAACAAAACGATAGGAAAGGTTTAAGCAAAATTCTGATTTGCTTATGATTGCTTTTTGTTTTGCAAACCGACCTTAACTTACAGAGTATTAAAATATATGAAGTTTATTTCCAGCAAACTAAAAATGAACAAATGCCAGGAAAGCTTATTATTTATAAAATCCCGTCATCGGCAAAACTGAGATAACCATTTTCGGTTACTATTACATGATCCAGCACATTAATACTCAACGCCTGACCGGCGGCTTTTAACTGACGGGTAATTTGCTTATCGGGTTCGCTGGCCTGCAATATGCCTGAAGGATGGTTGTGCACCAATATGATACCTGTAGCGTTTTGCTCTAAGGCAGTTTTAAAAACAATACGCACATCTACCACAGTACCGGTAATACCTCCTTTACTTAGTTGGGCTTTATAAGTCACCTTGTTGGAATTATTTAAATATAATATCCAGAATTCCTCATGGGGCAATTCGCCAATGATGGGCTGCATGATCTCAAATACAGCACGGCTGGATGTAATCCGTTTCAAATCTACCCCTGCTTCATCACGTCTTCTCCGACCCAGCTCCATAGCTGCGGCAATAGTTATGGCCTTAGCCTCACCAATTCCCTTAAAGGTCATTAATTGTTGCAGACTTTGCTTACCCAATGCATTAAGACTGTTATCAACACCCGACAAAATACGCTTACTCAGTTCCACCGCGCTTTCATTACGGCTGCCCGATCCTATAAGTATTGCAATAAGCTCAGCATCACTAAGAGCCGCCTTGCCTTTAAGCATGAGTTTTTCGCGTGGCTGGTCGTCTTCCGCCCAGTATTTTATCGAGAAATTTCCGGTAGATTCTTCCATAGTAAGATGTAAAGCACTAATGTACAGAAAATGAAAGGTAAAAATTATACTACATGAGATAATTCTTTCGTTTTAAAACAAAACCATCTCATCATGAAACACTTACTGCTATTCCTTTTATTAGGATGCACCAATGCTGCTGCACCTGATATCACCATCCAAAAACTTAATACTCCAAAAGACTTTTACGGAAAGCTATCCGATGCAGCGATCTCGATAGTAAATCCAACAATTGAATACGACCCTACCTACTTTACAATTCCATATCCTAATGGCGATGTACCCAAAGATAAAGGTGTTTGTACTGATGTAGTGATACGTTCTTACCGTAAAATGGGTATCGATTTACAGAAAGAAGTACATGAAGACATGAAGAAGAATTTTGAAAAATACCCGAAGGCCTGGGGTTTAAAATCAACTGATACCAACATAGATCACAGGCGTGTACCCAATTTGCAGGTTTTCTTCAGCCGTTTTGGAGAAGTGCTTCCTAAGACCCAAAAAGCTTCAGACTATAATCCCGGTGATATTGTTACCTGGAAATTGTCGGACAGGCATGTTCACATAGGGTTAGTTGTAGATAAAAAAACAACATCCGGTAGAAATATGATTGTTCACAATATTGGTTCAGGACAGGTAATGGAAGATGTCCTTTTTAATTATGAGATTACAGGGCATTACCGCTATAAAAAATAAGACAGGAGTCAATAAGGTTATTTAGTTGGATTACCAAAATTCATCATCACCCCTATGCTCCTGTCGTATTAAAAAAATACCGGGCCGCCTTATAACTTGCTAAACCTAAATATTAGAATTCTAAAGGAAAAAATTACACTACTTTTAATTAAAAACTTTATTATCTAAAACGGCGAACCCGGTAAATGCTTTACTAACTTTTTATTGATCGTGTTTGAAATCTTCGGCAACATTACTACAATTTTGAATGTGATTTGTAGGATGTAGCATAATTTCCAGTGAGAAAAAAGTGACTATTTTACGTTTTTTGGGGGACACAACTGTTTTAAAAACCTATAATTCAATTAAATAAAAAATCCTGACATCAAAAATATGGCATTTGACATCAGGATTAAAAAAAGTTACTTTTTCGATTATTTACACTTACAGATACTCTACATATATCATTCTTTTATTTCAAATCGTAAGAGTAATAGAAGAAATAAATCTACTCTTCTTCGTTTTGTCATCATCATTAGAACATGATGATAAAGCAACGGACAAAGCCTTTTCAGTAACGATTTTTTTTAGTGATTGAAGTTTGATTTATTAAGCATATAACCAAAAACTACTTTGTACTTCAAACCTATAATTTTATTGCTTTAAGACATAAAAAAACCTGCTGAGTTTTCACTAGCAGGCTTTTTACATTACTTATGTTCTTTATATAAGATTCTTTACTTCATCAAAATTGAGTCCACCATAATTACCCGAGCTCATCAGTAGTAAAGCAACTCCCTCAGACCCATATTTTAAGTCATAAAGGTATTCTTTAAACGCAGCAGGATTAGTGTAAATAATAAGGTCCTCACGATTGAAGGCTTTAGCTATTTGTTCGTAAGTCACTTCTTCAAGTTGTTTAATCTTAACCGCATCCGGAGAATAGAAAACGACAGCAACATCGGCATTGTCCAGTGCACCTTCATATTCTTTAAGGAATTCGGCATTAAGGCTGCTGTAAGTATGAAGCTCCAGACAGGCAATTAAAGTTTTGTCAGGATATTGCTCTTTTACAGCTTTGGTAGTAGCGGCTACCTTACTTGGCGAATGCGCAAAATCTTTATAGGCTACATTCTTACCATTTTCAGCAATTTTTTCAAGACGTTTACTGGCTCCTTTAAAACTCGCAATAGCTTCATAGAAATCAGCCTCGTCTACCCCCATGTTCTGGCAAATCCATTTAGCTCCGGCAAGATTATTCAGGTTATGCGCCCCAAACACCTCAATAGGCATAGGCCCTTCAGGTGTTTCAAGAAGCGTTACACCATTCTGAACTGAATATTCAGGAGTATGATACGCTAATTTACGAATAGGATTAGTAGCTTCTTCAGCTACACGTTTTACCTCAGAATCATTTTCATTGTATACTAAAATACCGCCATTGGTAATTTTTTCAATAAATATCTTAAACTGGTCAACATAATTCTCGTAGGTTGGGAATACATTGATATGATCCCATGCAATACCGCTTATTAAAGCTATATTCGGTTGGTATAAATGGAATTTTGGCCTTCTGTCCATTGGTGACGACAGGTACTCATCGCCTTCCAAAACGATAAAATCGTTTTCTTCCGTCAGGTGCACCATAGTATCAAAACCTTCAAGCTGTGCTCCTACCATATAATCTACTTCAATGTTATGGTAATGCATAACGTGAAGGATCATGCTGGTAATAGTCGTCTTACCGTGCGAACCACCTATAACTACACGCGTCTTGTTCTTAGACTGTTCGTACAGGAATTCAGGATAGGAATAGATTTTAAGCCCCAGTTCCTGTGCTTTAAGCAACTCCGGATTATCAGCTTTTGCGTGCATTCCTAAAATTATAGCTTCGATATCAGCCGTTATCTTTTCAGGAAACCATCCCATCTCTGCCGGAAGCAATCCTTTTTTATCCAGGCGTGAACGTGAAGGTTCAAAAATGGCATCGTCGCTGCCGGTTACCTGATATCCTTTTGAGTGAAGTGCCAGTGCCAGATTGTGCATGGCGGCACCGCCTATTGCTATAAAGTGTGTACGCATTATCTAATTTACTTAAGACTTCAAATGTAGCCAAAATGAAAGAATTAATGAGTTACAAAAACAAAAAAATCCGCTCCTCAATAAGGAACGGATTTTTAAATATGAACTTAATTTAAATATTTAAAATTTTTAACTAAACTAAGATACTTTTCAAAATTTCGACTCTTAATGTTATATAGTAATATTGTTACTTTACCATCACTATAAACTCTGGAAAGCCTACCCAATTGATTCGCTTTTAAATTATTTTCTCTATATTTTCTCTTATACCAATAACTACTCAATCTATTATATACTTGATCATCATCTGTTTCATTCAGTATCCACTCCCCAGCATCCTTTTGTTTTTTATACCCTGAATCAATATAAATTATTTCTTTGTCATCATATTCAAAAAAGAAGGCGTTACCAGACTGTTGCCAACTCTTTATTTTCTTTGGAAGTCTTACACTAAAATTGGTAATATAGAATATTTGTCCATCAGCTTTTCCGTTTATTTTAGATTTATATACAAATTCATTATAATGATTTAGACACGTAAAATCTAAGTTTTCACTCCGAATTTCATTTTCATGCGGACTATCTAAATAGATACTACACGAACTGAGGAAAATGAACATTATAAAAAGATTTTTTTTCATGAAGTATTATTTTACATCAAAAATTGAAGCATAATATTACAAAAAAATCCGTTCCCTTATTAGGAACGGATTTCTTATGAATATGAACGTAATTATATAATTATTTCACGATTGTCATCTCATCAACAATGTGTTTAGCATTTGAGTATTTGTCTATTACCCAAAGTACATAACGGATGTCAACGTTGATGGTTCTTTGCAGGTCTTTATCAAAGATAACGTCACCGGCCATAGCCTCGATGTTACCGTCAAACGCAAGACCGATAAGTTCACCTTTACCATTAAGTACCGGAGAACCTGAGTTACCACCTGTAATATCATTATCAGTAAGGAAGTTTACCGGCATGTAACCTGCTTTGTCAGCATACTGACCGAAGTCTTTTTTCTCATAAAGCTCAAGAAGCCTTTTCGGAAGGTCAAACTCCTCATCATTCGGTTTGTATTTTGCTACTTCACCCTGCATAGTAGTGTAGTAGTTTTTCTTAGCATCATTTCTCTTATCAGCAGGAAGTGAACGTACTTTACCGTAAGTTAAACGCAGTGTGCTGTTAGCATCCGGATAGTATTTAGCCGTAGGATTTGCTGTTCTCATACCATCTACAAGCAGACGGAATGATTTAGAGAAATCTGCATCAAGTTTTTGCTGCTCTTCCGACTTAGCTCTGTATTTAGTCATCAGGTCAGATGAAAGAACATAAAGAGGATCGTTTTTAAGCGTCTCAACATTTGGATTTGCCATCCACGCCTCAAGTTTTTCTTTAGAAGCGAAAATACTGCTGTCAAACGATTTGTTTACGTAAGCAGTATAGTTGAAGTTGTTTTCTTTACCGATTTTAGCCACTAGCGGAGCAATCTCATACCCTGTTGATTTTGTAGCATAAAGGTTAAGCTGCGCTGCAAGTACATCTTTTTCTATTGGAAGGTACATTGTACCGTATACTTCGTCGATATAAGCAATAAGATCAGCTTTCATATCTGCTCTTCCTGCTTCGTTTGAGTTAGCATACTGCTCAAGACCACGGCCTAAACCGGCAGGAGTAGCAGCAAAAGCACTTGTTCTAAGCATACCTACAAGGTAGTTATCATGACGTGCTTTCTCATTCGTTTTAGAATAGAAGTTGTTGATTGTTGCGATAACATCACCATATTTAGCTTTGTTTTCAGCTTTGTTAGCCCATTTGTTGAACTCAGCCTCATTTTTAGCTTTAGTAGCAGCCGTTTTATGTTTTGTAAGCGCATCTATCATACCCTGACGGTTTTTCCAGTAGTTGGCAACCTGAGCATATTTAGATGCGTAGTTAAGACGTACTTTTGCGTCTTTGTCCATGTAAACCTTCATTTTGTCCATACCCAGTTTAGACGACTCAACCCATGCAGGGTAAGCAAACTTAACGTTTTGCTCAATACCACCTGCCGGCATCCAACGGTTAGTACGGCCAGGGTATCCAAGAATCATTGCAAAATCATTTTCCTGAACACCTTTTAAGCTTACCGGAAGGTAATGTTTAGGTTTTAGAGGAACGTTTTTCTCAGAGTATTCAGCAGGGTTACCGTTAGCATCTGCATACACACGGAACATAGAGAAGTCACCTGTGTGACGAGGCCATTCCCAGTTATCTGTATCTCCACCAAATTTACCGATGCTTTCAGGAGGTG
>QFQM01000613.1 GCA_003243255.1 Flavobacterium psychrophilum
GCAGTGCCTCACGGGTTCCCATCTGTGTAGCCACCAGACCCCAAGCAGCCCCCCCCATGGCCAGCGAACCCTGGAACACCAGCATGTAGATGGCCACGGAGCGGGCGCGTATCCAGGGTGGCACTGCGGACTGGATCGCCACCAGGTTGGTAGTGCCCACGCACATCCAGCCGATCCCGGCGACAAACAGCGCACCGCACTGGATCCAGATGTTCTCCAGTTGCGCCACCACCAGTACACCCAAGGCATAGGCGAGGCAGGCCACCGCCAGCATCCGGTTGATCTCCAGTCGCGATCGCAGCACCGGCAGCACCAGGGCACCGAACATGGTTCCGGCGCCTACGCTGCCAAGCAGTAGACCATAGCCGCCTGCGCCCCCCGACTCACTGGCCACCACCGCCAGCAACGCCCACAAACCGCTACCCGCCGTGACGAACGCCAGTGTGCGCAAGCACTGCGCCCGTATCACTGCGGAGTGACGGGCATAGCGCAACGCACCACGAAGGCCGGACCACAGGCTTTCGGCGGGCAAGGCATGCGCATGCTCCGTACGACGCATATGCAGCACCACCAGCAGCGAGCCAAGCAGCAGTATGGCGCAGATGACGAATACGCTGACGATACCCGACACAGCCACCACCCCACCGGCCAGCGCCGGGCCAATGGCCCTGGCCGAACTGTAGGACACCGAGGACAGCGCCAGCGCCGAAGCCAGGAAGCCGCGCGGAACCGATTCGGCCTGGGTGGTGTACCAGGCCGGGCCCTGCAGGGCGAAGCCGATGCCGAAAGCAAAGGTCAGCCCGAGCAACAGCATCGGGCCGACCAGCCCACTGACACAGGCCAGCACCAGAGCCAGCGCCGCCAGCAGCATGCCGACCTGGGTCACCAGCAGGTAGCTGCGCCGGTTGAAGATATCGGCGAACACCCCTCCCGGCAGACCGAAGAAAAAGGCCGGCAGGCTGATGGCGGTCTGCACCAGCGCCACCAGCATCGGCGAAGTGGTCAGCGACACCATCAGCCAGGCCGCCCCGACGTTCTGCATCCAGATCGCCAGGTTCATCGCCAGGGCACCCAGCCACAACCAGCGAAAAGTGGGGAAGCGCAAAGGCGCCCAGAGAGAGCTAGTGCTATCGGTCATCGGATATCCCGTTTCTGCGCAAGCGGCCTCGGCTTGACTCGCCGTTTGAATGCACGCATATTAAAAACTAACTGATTGACAGTTTTTACCCAATGCAAGCCCTAGTCAACCGACCAATGAAGGGTGGCCCGAACAAACAATGACCAATAGACAGCTATCCACCTTCAATTCGCAACCACACTCCAGGCGTCGACCATGAGCCTATGCCCCGATCTCGAATTCCAAGGGTTCCTCAAAGAGGGGCGCTTCATGCTCCAGCGCAGTCGCTCCAGCCAGCGCCATTTCTTCTATCCGCGAGTGCTGGAACCCGGCACCGGTGCCACCGACCTGGAATGGGTGGAGGCCTCGGGCCTGGGCACGGTCTATGCGGTCACCGTGGTACGCCCCAAACCGCCAGTCGAGCCCTATACCGTGGTGCTGGTCGACCTGGACGAAGGCCCGCGCCTGATGTCCCGGGTCGAGGGCCTG
>QFQM01000614.1 GCA_003243255.1 Flavobacterium psychrophilum
AATTTGTCATTGCTCATTCGTTAACCCTGCAAGTTAAAAATGAATTACTGCCACTCCGATAACATTTGAGCGCCAAAAAAGGGGGTCGCACTAACGTAATGAAAGGTGGCCTCCCCCTGCCAACGTCGGGAATAAACCGTTAACAAGTTGTTACATGGTATTCAAACGATAATTGAATACCATTTTTTTTATCGGCAAAACGCCCCCATTTTTGACGTTAATAATGGCTAGATTTGGACGCTTAAGATGTCCGTTATGTACATAAATGCTGCATGAAACATGACACTATATATGGCTAAATCTAGCCTTAAAATCATCAACCCCTAACTTAAATTAGACTGGGTAAATTAGATGATAATTTGTGAGGACAACGCTTTTAGATAGGCTTTCCGCCTGGGAATTTGACGGAGTATATATACTGGACAGGCAAGTTAAGGAGACGTGAGTTAAGGAATGCTGTGGGGATTTTTCAAGGTGGCATCCCGTTAAAATTTGACTTAAGAACAAGAAAGAATTTCACTTAAATATGCATTTTAAACCTTCATTTTACCCCAAAAAACACTCTCTCAAACTAGTATATATACCTATGAAATGTGACCTGAATCACCATGATAACGATGTAATTTAGGATTGATCCTGAAGACAAGTGAAAGTGTAAGGCTGTTTTCGGTCTGGTTGCCATTGTATTCCCCAGAAAGGTAGTCAAAACGGTAAAGTCCAGAAGCCTGGGTTTCTGCCATATCATATAGCGATTCCACATAAGCGCTAACGATGAGGTCTATGCAGTGACGGCAATCATCTCGTCAATCACCTTTACGTCAGAGAAAGTAAGTTTCCATTATATTCCCCAGAAACCTATGAAAAAATAGAAATGCCCAGAAACGTAGTTTTCTGCCATATCATATAGAGATTGGCAAACAGCTTGATTAAAATAAAATGGCTTGATAAAAGTACCAGTACAGGCTGATATTAATAACTCAAGCACCAGATTGCCATTGTATTCTCCAGAAACATCCAAAAAATGAGAACACCCAGAAAGTTACTTAACTGGAGAATCAATCATTCCTGTTTCGGAACTGAATACTTAAAATCGAACCTGAAAAGGAACTTTCTCTTTCTCCAGAAACGTAGGGTTCTGGCGTAATAATAGAGATTCTCTTTTTTGGGGTTAAGTCCTAATCAAAAATCATCGAGGTAGTTTTATGCAACTCGTCGGGTATATCAATGATCTGGAAAAGGCTCGCGATGCGGTTGATTCAGCCGCAGAACTTCTGTTTAACGAAGCCAATAGTCTTCGGGAGGAATATTGGGAGAAAGCTATCGCTGACGACGAGAAGGCGCGGTACAGTTTTAACGTAACCAGGCAAGGAACAACTATCAGGATCCGCTGGGCCAGATTGACTCCTTTACGCAAAGCTGGTGGAGGCATTGATCGTGTCGTCCCCAAATACCTACCTCTCAACAAAGGCGAATCATATCCACCAGCGAAATTTAAGGACGCAAGTCAGCGAGAACTTGCGCTTATCGAACTGTATGAAGGTCAGCTTATTTGGTTGCGTGATGAGCTACGAAAAAACCGTGCAATTCGGCAGGCTCTT
>QFQM01000615.1 GCA_003243255.1 Flavobacterium psychrophilum
GCAAGGCATGGATCCACAACAGCAACAGGAACAAGCGTCAGAACAACGCCAGATTGAGTTAGACAGCATTTTTTCAACAGTGGCCACTAACTGGTTCCAGATAAAAAGCAGAAGTGTCACAGAGGATTATGCTAAAGACATCTGGCGTTCTTTGGATAAAGACGTGTTTCCCGTTATTGGTGAGATACCTGTTCAAGAGATAAAGGCCAGAACAATTGTTGAAGCATTGGAACCAATCAAAGCGCGTGGCGCATTAGAGACTGTTCGTCGCCTAGTTCAGCGTGTTAACGAAATAATGATTTATGCGGTTAATACCGGTCTGATAGATGCCAACCCTGCTTCGGGTGTAGGAATGGCTTTTGAGAAACCCAAAAAGCAAAATATGCCCACACTAAGGCCAGAAGAATTACCTAAGCTGATGCGTTCTTTGGTCATGTCAAATCTGTCTGTTCCGACTCGCTGTCTGATTGAGTGGCAGCTCCTGACCCTTGTGCGCCCTTCTGAGGCCTCCGGTGCTCTGTGGGCAGAGATCGATCTCGATGCAAAGCTCTGGACTATTCCAGCCAAACGGATGAAGGCTAAGCGTGAACACATTGTTCCTTTATCGCCTCAGGCGTTAGATATTCTTGAAGTGATGAAACCAATCAGTGCTCACCGTGAATATGTTTTTCCAAGTAGAAATAATCCAAAGCAACCAATGAATAGCCAGACGGCAAACGCAGCTTTAAAAAGAATCGGATATGGCGGTAAATTAGTTGCCCATGGATTACGTTCAATTGCAAGCACAGCTCTAAATGAATCTGCTTTCAACTCAGATATTATAGAAGCAGCTTTAGCTCATAGTGATAAGAATGAAGTAAGAAGAGCATATAATCGAACAACTTATTTAGCTCAAAGAGTAGAAATGATGAGATGGTGGGGAAATTTTGTTATTTCATATAAATACATCCGTGACTGAAAGGTCGTCAGTCACGGATTATTTTTATTTGACAATTGATGTCAAAGCATCTTTCGCTCTTAGTAAAATGCCTTGGCTCACACTGTCATCGCCTTCATAGCTTGTAATTTTATCAAGCATTTTTTTGCAGGAATCTAAGAACTTAGCTTTATTAGATTTGGATAGTTTTTTATAATTTTCAATATGAAATCCTTTATATTTAGTTATTTGCCTAAGAGAGTATATATCCACATTAAGGTTATTCAAAAGACTATTAGCTTTTTCAAAATTGGAGTACACAACAGCACCATCAGCAATTTTATCGCTCGATAATAAATATAGCTTAGCTTGTTGCGTATCTATGTTGTTAGTATGATAGTTAGTTTTTTGTACAGCTAATGCATATGCTTGATCTAAAAATCGCTGAGCTCGAGGATAATTTTCAAAAACAATATAACACATTGCGTACTGCAACCAAAAATGAGGATTGTAGCTTAACCATGAAACTTCTACCTTAAGATCTTCATAGTATCGTTGTAAATTTCCAACCTTAAGGTGTTCGGGTAATAACTGTTCAACAAATGAAAACTTTAACATCGCTTTAAAAATTCTATCTTGTTCATGATCTTTTGTATTTAACTGACTAAACTTAGAAGCTAT
>QFQM01000616.1 GCA_003243255.1 Flavobacterium psychrophilum
TTAACAATGTAAAAAGGAAGGAATTTGAAAACTATATGAAATGGGTTGTTTCCCAACTTAACAATCTACACTTCACTGCTACTGTAGAAAATATATCCCATGACGAAGAAGGGTTTACAGTTAATGTTAATGGACAGCCATTCAGAAGCAGAAACATTATCATGGGAGCTGGTCTCACTTCGAACATACCAGCATGCTGTCAGCCTTTCTTATCGTCGACTCTGTTTCACAGCTCCCAGTTTTTAAAGAAATACAACCATTACCGGGGTAAGGCGATAGCCATTGTAGGAGGAGGGCAAAGCAGTTGTGAAATTATAAAGTTTATACTAGAGCAAAATCAAGAGGATCTTCCTTCTTTTATTCACTGGATTTTTAAAGGACATAAATTAAATGTATTGGAAGATACACCATTTGCCAATGAATTGTATACCCCTAATTACAGTGAATATATTTATTCTCTACCAGGGGAAGATCGTGTAAAACTGATTGAGCAAGAAAAGTATACTTCAGACGGGGTTTCCAAAAGCACACTGGAAGAAGTCTATGACCTATTGTGCCATGCTAGATTCAATACAGCTTGCAAGATTGAGATTTATAATGACTGCTCACTAACAGGTTTGGAGAAAAAGGAAGACCACTATGCCTTACATTTAAGTAACCCCAATTGCCTATTAGAGTCTGACATGTTAATTCTAGGAACTGGATTCTATTATAGAATGCCTAAATGTATCGAGCATTTGTCAGAAAGATACCATACAGAAAAAGGGGTATTTATGGTAGATAATAAGTTCAGATTAATGCCGAAGTCGCCATTGAATGGAAATATTTTCATACACAATGGAGCCAAACATGTAAGAGGGGTAGCAGATCCTAATCTCAGTCTGATAGCCTGGCGGAGCGCTATCATTGTCAATACTCTACTCGGCAAAGAAGTATATAAAGTTGACAACGAAAAAACCATTTTTCAATGGAATGGACACACAACTGAGAAGTAACCGAGTGCTAGTTTTGTATGCAAATATTTCGAGGATACAAAAGGAAGATTGGCAAAATGATGTATTTCAGGAGCTACCAACCGATTTTCAACAACGCATCCTGAGCTATAAGAATACCAAAGATGTCAGGGCATCTCTATTGGGCAAATTCTTATTAAAGAAAGGGCTTGAATTATTTAAAGAGGAAGCACATTTAACCACTTTACAGCAGAGTAAATTTGGAAAACCTTTTCGGGAAGGATCAAGCACCCGATTTAATATTTCTCATTCTGGAGATTTGGTTGTTTGCGCCCTTGCAAACAAGATGGAAATCGGAATAGACATAGAGCTCATATCCTCTATGACATCGACAACCCATAATCAGTTGATCTCATTTCTGGAGAAAAAACAGGTCTTAAAGATTCCTTCTGTCTCATTTTGGAAATATTGGACGCAGAAGGAAGCTGTAGTAAAAGCTCATGGCAGTGGTCTTTCTTCTCTTTTTACCTCATTCAATATTAACAATGGAAAGACAACACTACATAATACCTTGTTCTACCTGTATGATCTTCCTGTCAACCCTAATTATGCCTGTTCGCTAGCCACTTCGGAAAATGAAA
>QFQM01000617.1 GCA_003243255.1 Flavobacterium psychrophilum
ACTGGGGTACAATGGAAAAAAACACGGGTAAAGTTGTTATAGATAGTATGGCAATGGTTTTAAATCCAAGAGCAAAAAACGGCGGTTACGCTGGTACTTATATTAAAAAGTAGTTAAATACTTTGATAGATATTAGGTTTTTATCCTAGAGCAAATACGGCTGATGCGCTGGTAGTTATGTAAAAAAAAGAGTATTAACCAAAAAAAAAAGATTCAAAAATGAAGAAAATCATCGAAATCTTTGGCGTTGTTAAAAACAACTTGCCTAAAATCAAAGTTTATGTAGGTCAATTGCTTTACATTATCGACATGCTTGAGGGTGTAAGGGATTGGGATAAAAAAGACAAAGAATAAACAATTGATAATATAAAGCGTTGCACTGCGCAATGCTTTTGTTTTAAAATAAATATTAATAATAAAAAATAAAAATATGCCTCCATTATTTTTTTTACTCGGCTTCAAAGGTTTTGAAGAACTAATGACGGCTGTTGGACTAACACAAAATACAATTTTACAACCTATGAAATTAGTAGATAAGTTTGAATTTAAAGATATTGATTTGATAGCTCAATTTCTTAAAAGTTTTGAGGGTTTTGAAAGTAAAGCCTATGATTTAAAAGATGGTCGTTTTACGCTTGGTTATGGTCAAACTAATTGGTTAACTCCTGCAGGTGGTATTATCAGACCTGTACGTCTTGGCGATTCTATTGATGAGAGTAATGCTCATTTACAGTTATATTATTATTATATAAAAGTAATTCCATCTTTGAATTTGTTTTTATTTAAAAATGGTTATAAACTTCATCCTAGATTAGTTGCTATGCTTGTTGAATTTTTGTATGGAACTGGTCCTGCTGGTTTGTCTTATAGTTTTTTTAAAAATATATGTGCACAGTGTAATAATTCAAATGATGAAAAAAAAATAGCTTCAATCTATTTGAATGAAACTATTAAATATCTTAAAGAAATTAAGGGAGGCGTTCGTTGGATTAAGTTTGGTTTAGGTTGGTCTCGTCGTAGGGTTGCTGCTACTGATTATATTAAAGGTGAGTTAAAGCCTAAGATTTGGTATGATAGAAATATTCGTAAACCTTTGTAATTAAAATAAATAAATACATGTTGTTTTATCTTTTTTAAGCTTTTCTAATTCTTCTCCTTTATAATCTCTTATTAGAAAATCCATTGTTACGCCATAAATACAAAATTCTGCATGTGCTCCGCATCCGTTAGGTGCTTCATAAATGTCTTTACTTATTTTTTTTGAAAATATAGGCATTGTTCTTAATTGTAATGCTTGTGGAAAATTCTCTTTATCTGCGTAATTTTTTTGAACACATTTTGCAATAGCATAAATTTTTTCAAATCTGTTGATAGGTATTTCATTTGACTTTCTTAATTCTGAAATTTTGAAAGCTTGGAACGCTTCTTTTTTTGTTAAGTCATTTGACTGAGAAAATGCAAAAACAGGTAAAATTAAAGCAATGGTTAATAATTTTTTCATAGTGTTAAAAAGTGTTAAATAATAATTTCAAAAATAACAAAAAAAATGCCACCATATAATAATAATAGACGAAAGTCTTACAATAATAATA
>QFQM01000005.1 GCA_003243255.1 Flavobacterium psychrophilum
CATACAGGTCTTTGAACTCATTTTCTTTAAGTTCATCAATGGCTTCATTCATGATTTTCTGATAAGTGTCAAAACCAATCTCATTGATGAATCCGCTTTGCTCGCCTCCTAAAAGGTCTCCTGCACCACGAATTTCAAGGTCTTTCATAGCAATGTTAAAACCGCTTCCCAAATCGCTGAATTGCTCCAAAGCCTGTATACGTTTTCGTGCATCTTCGGTCATTGCCGAATAGGGAGGAGTAATGAAATAACAGAACGCTTTTTTGTTGCTTCGTCCTACACGTCCGCGCATCTGGTGCAGGTCGGATAGCCCGAAGTTATTGGCATTGTTGATGAAAATGGTATTGGCATTAGGCACGTCAAGGCCGCTTTCAATAATGGTAGTGGCAACAAGAACATCAAACTGCCCATCCATAAAGTCAAGTAACAGTTCCTCCAGTTTTTTACCGTCCATCTGCCCGTGGCCTATGCCTACTTTAGCACCGGGTACAAGGCGTTGGATCATACCGCCTACTTCCTTAATGTTCTCAATACGGTTGTTGATGAAATATACCTGACCGCCACGCTGTATCTCGTAGGAGATAGCATCACGGATAATCTCTTCATTAAAGCCTACCACCTGTGTTTCTATAGGGTAGCGGTTGGGCGGAGGTGTTGTTATAACAGAAAGATCCCTCGCAGCCATCAGTGAGAACTGAAGCGTTCTTGGTATAGGCGTTGCGGTAAGGGTTAGCGTATCTACGTTTTGGGCAATAGTTTTCAGCTTGTCTTTTACATTTACACCGAATTTCTGTTCCTCATCAACAATCAATAATCCAAGGTTTTTAAACTGTACACTTTTATTCACCAGCTGATGTGTACCAATAAGAATATCGAGTTTTCCTTCAGCAAGGTTTTTCAGTGTTTCCGATTTTTGTTTTGCTGTACGGAAACGGTTAAGATAACCGATAGTTACCGGCATATCCTTAAGCCTTTCGCTGAATGTTTTATAATGCTGAAAAGCCAGTATTGTGGTAGGGACAAGTATAGCAACCTGTTTGCCGTTATCAGCAGCTTTAAAGGCAGCACGGATAGCAACCTCAGTCTTACCGAAACCAACATCGCCACATACAAGCCTGTCCATAGGGCGTTCACTCTCCATGTCGGCTTTTACGTCGCGTGTAGCTGTAATCTGATCAGGAGTATCTTCATATATGAAAGATGACTCCAGTTCTGCCTGCAGGTAACTGTCGGGAGCATATTGATAGCCTTTTTCCAGCCTGCGTTTGGCATACAGCTGAATCAGGTTAAAGGCAATGTGCTTAACACGTGCCTTTGTTTTTTGCTTAAGCACTTTCCAGGCGTTGCTGCCTAGTTTATATATTTTTGGCGGAGCACCATCCTTACCGTTGTATTTTGAAATTTTATGCAGTGAGTGGATGCTTACATACACAATATCATTATCGGCATACACCAGCTTTATAGCCTCCTGTGTTTTTCCTTCTACCTGTATTTTTTGCAGTCCTCCAAATTTCCCAATACCGTGGTCGATATGGGTTACATAATCGCCAACAGAAAGCGAGTTCAGTTCCTTCAGCGTAATGGCACCTTTTTTAGAGTAACCATTTTTAATGCTGAACTTATGGTAACGCTCAAAAATCTGATGATCGGTATAGCAGGCAATCTGGTATTCTTCGTCTATAAAGCCTTCATATATGGGGAAGACAATAGTTTTATATTGCTTGCGGAAATCTTCATGGCCGGCTTCATCCAGGCTTTCAAAAATGTCGTGAAAACGTTTTGCCTGTGCTTCATTAGCACAGAAGATATAGTTTTTAAAACCATTGTTGTGATTGTCGCTAAGGTTATTCAATAATAAATCGAATTGTTTATTGAACGACGGTTGTGGCTGAATGTGGAATTCGAAAGTTTTCTGCGTCCTGAAAATAGCTTTGGCTCCAAACTCAACAATAGTAAAATCGAGTGCTTTTTTTATAAATGCTTCCTGATTAAGGAAAAGTTCAGGAGGAGTTGCATGTTTTATGTCTTTTGACAGTTTATCGAAGGCTTCGTTAGCTCTTTTGAATAAGACATCGAGTTTTGAGAAAAGAGCATCGGTATCACGGATAAGGATAACTGTTTTTTCGCTTATGTATTCTAAAAAACTCTCACGGTTTTCCTGTAGCTGCTTGTTTTCAACATTAGGCATTACCGTTATTTTATTCTTTTTTTCCAGCGATAGCTGCGAAGCTACATCAAAGGTCCTGATGCTGTCTACTTCATTGCCAAAGAATTCTATACGATAAGGATTATCATTCGAGAAAGAGAATACATCGACAATACCTCCGCGAACAGAAAATTCGCCCGGTTCGGTTACGAAATCTACACGTCGGAATTCGTATTCGAACAATACCTCGTTAATGAAATCTATCGAAACCTGATCACCAACGGCAACTTTCAGTGTGTTCTTTTCAAGCTCTTTTCGGGTAACCACTTTCTCGAATAAGGCTTCGGCATACGAAACGATTATGGCCGGTTTTTTACGGGAATTGATACGGTTAAGTACCTCAGAGCGCAACAGTATGTTTGCGTTGTCGGTTTCTTCAATCTCGTAAGGGCGTCTGAAAGACCCGGGATAAAACAGCACATCCTGATCGCCTATGAGCTGCTCCAGGTCGTTCAGGTAATAGGCCGCTTCTTCCTTGTCTTTAAGGATAAGAAGGAAAGGCAGTTCGCTCTGGCGGAAAAGCGGATCGGTAACAAAAGACAATGCCGAACCTAAAAGGCCTTTTACATGAATTTTATTTTCTCGTTGCTGTAAAGCACTGACTATTTGCCTTACTTTAACCGATTGGCCGTATTTATCTAAGATTTCAGGTTTCAATGTGGTTTTTTATATCAATTATTTTGTGAGGCTCCCGGCCTTGGTACAAACGATCGCATTTGTGGTTTAGGAGTTGATGAAGGTTGTGGCTGTGCCTGCATTTCCGGATTGGCCATGCGGGTAGTGTCAAGCGCCTTCAGCATTTCTTCTTCTCCAATTTCTTTAGGTATTTCACTCAGAATTATGAGTTCGCTCATCTGATTTTGCAGAGAGGTTGTTTCGTGGGTGATCTCTTTAATGAGTGTAACCACTTTTTTGTCTGGTATAACCGCAATATTTATATAGGTATACAGCGATTTTATTTTGGTGTTGAGTACTGCTATACGGCTTCGTACCTGAGGTTTATTAAAAAAACCGGGAATGTTCAGGTTAAGCTGTTCTGCCCTTGTAACAAGTGTTTTGGTTTTTTGTCGGTAAGCATTCAGCGAGCCGGTAGGTTTTTGCATCAGCTCATTATGAAACTGCTCCCACTCGTTCCATCCTGAAATCCGGGCAGCAACCTTATCGTTTACCGGAGGTACATTAAATCGCCAGTTCTCGCTTATTACCTTTAAAATGGAATCGTTTTGTTTTTCTGTTCGTATGGTTTCGGCACGGCGTTGGGCATCGTCATCCTTACAGGAAAAAAGCATTGCCGAAAAACAGCAAACCGCAATGAGTTTCAGGTATTTCATGTTTGATTGTTGAAGAAGCAAATTTACGAATGTTAGCTTAATATGCTGATGCAAACCGCTAATTCTTTGGAAAGATTTTGGATGCGGTTTTTGTCTGAATATTGCGATTATTTTTTAGGATTATGCATTCATGAGCCTTTACAAATCACAATCTTTTAAAAAAATGTTATATCAGGGAGCTAAGAGAATGAAATTCATAATGGTAAAGCAGTATATTTGTGGCCTGTAAATACAACTACCATGGCAAAGATTTTAATCATAGGGGCTTGCGGTCAGATAGGTACCGAGCTTACCAAGAAACTTAGGGAAGTATATGGAACTGATGCGGTTATCGCTTCGGATATTCGAAAAGGAGATCCTGAATTTGTAGCTTCAGGTCCTTTTGAAGTGGTAAATGCCCTTGATTTTAACCAGATAGAAACTGTTATAGAGCAAAATAAAGTAGAAGAGGTATACCTCATGGCGGCACTGCTTTCGGCTACTGCCGAAAAGAACCCTGCTTTTGCTTGGGATCTTAATATGAACTCGCTTTTCCATGTGCTTAACCTGGCTAAAGCTGGCAAGATCAAAAAAATATTCTGGCCTTCGAGTATTGCGGTATTTGGGCCAACAACACCAAAACAAAATACGCCGCAGTATACGGTTATGGAACCCTCTACCGTATATGGTATCTCTAAGCAATCAGGGGAAAGATGGGCGGAATATTACCATAACATTTATGGTGTAGATATCCGTAGTATCCGTTACCCTGGCCTAATCAGCTGGTCTACGCCTCCGGGAGGTGGTACTACTGATTATGCTGTTGATATTTACCACAAAGCACTTGCTGATGGAAAATATACCTGTTTTCTTAGCGAAGAGACAAGGTTGCCAATGATGTACATGGATGATGCTATCCGTGCTACGGTAGAGATTATGCAGGCTCCGGCAGAGAACATCAAAATACGTTCGTCATATAACCTTTCGGCAATGGACTTTACACCAAAAGAAATTGCTGAGGCTATTAAAAAAGAGATTCCCGACTTTACAATTGACTATGCTCCTGACTTCCGTCAGAAAATTGCAGACAGCTGGCCGCAAAGCATTGACGATAGTAGTGCAAGACAGGACTGGGGATGGAAACATGACTACGACCTAAACGCTATGACGGCTGATATGCTTGAGCACCTTAGTGTTAAATAGTTTTTCAGTTTCGGGTTTTAGAGTTGCCTGACAACATATAAAAAACGCAGATAGAGATTAATCTTTATCTGCGTTTTTGGTTTACAGGTTAGAGTGAAGCCAACTGCAAACTGTGACCGAATACTGCCTACTTTTTTGCTCTCAATTTCTCAAGCAGTGCATCTTCATACTGTGCTTTTAAAGGAAGCACTTTTTCGATATTGTCATTAGGGAAAGTCATAGAAAGTACATATTGTTTTATCTTCCATTCTTTTCCGGTTTTTTCTAGTACGCCCGATCCCTGGCAAGCTTTCATATGGGTATCTAACAATTCATTAAACCATGCTGTTTTGCCATCTTTGCTGAAAAAGACGTTGCGTTGCAGGGCTTTAAAATCCCAAGTTGTTCCTTTGTCAAAATAGGGTTTTGAAAAGGCTTCAAATTCTTTTTTCGTCCAGTTCTCTGTGGCATCAGTACCTATGTATATGCCATCTTCTGCTATTTTGCCAAAGTAACCATTGTAATCTCCTTTTGCAGCAGCTGCGTGCCAGTTGTCAAGAAGTGTGTTGATGGCTTTGGTTTCGTCGGCTGTATTTGTTTCAGCAGGTTTTGTAAACAGGTAGGTGCTTATGGATAGCGATAGTACTGAGCAGATAAGAGCGAGTTTTTTCATTGTGATTGATTTATCTCGCTAAAATAAAAAAAGAACCTTAATATAGCTATTAAGGTTCTTCATATAATTTGTTTTCTTTATTTATCCCAGCATCTCATTGTGTTGAGAAAGGTCTAGGCCAAGCTCTTCGGCTTCTTCCGAAACACGTAACGGAATAAAGAAGTTCGTAACTTTATATAAAAGCATAGCTCCGAAGAAAGAGAAGGTGGCTACCAGTATCATGGCAATCATGTGGTGGCCAAAAATATGCCATCCTCCATGCAGCAGGCTTGCGTTTTCACCTTCGGCAAAAATAGCCGTCAATATCATACCCATAATTCCGCCTACACCGTGGCATGCAAATACGTCAAGGGTATCGTCGATGCGTTTAAGCGGTTTCCAGTTAACCATAGTGTTTGATACGATTGCAGCGGCAAAGCCAAAGAAGATGCTTTTTGGTACCGATACAAATCCCGCAGCCGGAGTAATGGCTACAAGGCCCACAACCGCACCAATACAAGCACCTAATGCCGATACTTTTCTTCCGTTTAGCCTGTCGAAGAACGACCAGGTAAGCATCGCTGAAGCTGAAGCTATAGTAGTTGTAGCAAAAGCCATGGCCGCAGTATGATTGGCCGCCAGTGCCGATCCGGCATTGAATCCGAACCAGCCGAACCAAAGCATTCCCGTCCCTAACAGTACAAAAGGTATGTTGGTAGGGATGTATTCAAGGTTCTTACGTTTACCAAGGCAAAGTACACCGGCAATTGCGGCAAAACCGGCACTCATGTGTACTACTGTTCCACCGGCAAAGTCTTTTACGTGAAAGTAACTGCCCAGCAGTCCGTTAGGATGCCATACCATGTGGCATAACGGTGCATATATAAGAAGTGAGAACAGGCATATGAATAATAAGAAGGAGATGAATCGGATGCGCTCCGCCAAAGCTCCGGTGATAATAGCAGGAGTAATGATGGCAAATTTCATCTGGAAAAGTGCGAATAATATAAAAGGTATCGTGGTCGCCATTTTTGCATGCGGATGCTCGTCGACGAAATCGAAGAAGGCAAAATCGGAAGGATTCCCGATAAGCCCGTAATGCGTTCCACCGATTTCAACGCCAAGCGGACTCCCGAATGAAAGGCTGAAACCTACTACAACCCACAACAAACTGATTACACCCAGACAGATAAAGCTTTTCAGCATGGTAGAGATCACATTTTTTTTGCCTACCATTCCACCATAAAAAAATGCTAAACCGGGGGTCATAAGCAGTACAAGGCACGAAGCTGTAAGCAGCCACGCAACATCGGCAGGTACAATAGCATCGGTGCTGTTAAACTGCGTTGATTTTTCGGTTACCGTAGCATGATCCCAAAAAAGTCCGGCTATTGCAACCGCTGTTGTAATTATAAAAGCAAAAATCCAGCGTTTTTCTAATTTCTTTTCCATTATACCCTATAATTTATGGGGGTAAAATTATAAAATATACTGTTTGTAATTTAAAAACGTGCAATTTTTAGGGGATTTGTAATTTTTAAGGCACTTCTCAATTGATTATTTTCAAATCGATAATAAAATAAGAACGCAAACGATAACTTTTCAGGGAAATTTTTATAATTGACAGCGTGAGTCACAATCTGGTGACTTGGTTTGTACGAAAAAACGGAATATAAGTATTTGTGTTAAATTTTGGCAAAGTAATTGATAGGTAACTATTTGATAATTAGCGTCAAGTGTGGAATTAACGAAAATGTTAATGTTAATAACTTGTTAAAGAGTGGCGTGCTTTATGTTTTGTAATTCTTTAAAATTGTAATTCAATAAACCAATCAATTGCATCCATTACTATGAACACATTGCAACACACCGTCGAAGACTTCAAACTCTTCGAAGCCATTGCCGACATTGCATTCATTGCCGGACAAAAGGGATTCTTCTCAGGTAACTCAAGAACCGACATCGCCGAATTTATCCATTGGGCGAAAGAATTTGAGAACATGCACGAAGAAACCAACTGGGACGAAGTAGACTATCAGGAATCCATTGAAGCCTTTACGGGCAACAAACTCAGGATAGATCTTCAGTAGGCTCAATGTGATTTAATCTTTAACGGCTGCACTGCTAATTGTCTCTTTGATAATGGCAATGCAGCCGTTTAAGTTTTTCTTTACCTCATTGCTCCAGAATCGGAGCACGGTCCATCCGCGAGAGGTTAGGTATTCGTTGACTTCTTTGTCACGTTCTATATTGCGGGATATTTTCTTTTCCCAAAACTCTGCATTTGTAGCAGGTTTCTTTTTAGTTTCGAAATCCTTACCATGAAAAAACTCACTATCTACAAAAACAGCGAGCTTATATTTTTTAAAAGTAAAATCGGGTTTTCCGAAAACAGTTTTGTTGTTTTTGCGGTATCTCAACCCTTCGTGCCACAATGCTTTTCCTAAAGCGACTTCAAAGCTGGTGCCGGTACTTTTCACGGCTGACATATTCTTTGAACGCTGTTGTGGAGTGTGGCGATCCATAATAATTTAAAAACGTACTTGTAGATTTAATTTAAAATAGTAACCACTAGCTTCCTTATATAGAACTCCGAATTTATGTTTAGTACTACTTGCTGTATCTAATCTTGTATTGTAAAATAAATAATCTTCAAACTGATTTCTATTATAAACATGGTAACATAACACATCTCCATTTGATTTTACTATCAAGTACCCTCCTGTTGTGTCATAGAGTCCCGACCAAATTTTCGATGGCATCATACCTAAAGCCACATCAGTTAAAAATCGTTTAATTTTATACTCGTAGTATGTATGCGAAAATTGTAAATCGAAGTTTAAGGGGTTGTGAGTTTGTAATGTCGATGTTAACTCAGCTATAGAATTATGCTTAGATGTGTAAAATAAATATGTTAATTCACCTAAAATATTGGGAAGAAGGCTGTCTATTAAAGTTAAGTTGTTTTTGAACAATTGCCTATTAGGCTCAATAAATGTAATTTTAGTATTATATGATAATATTTTTTCTACCCTGTCTTTTATCTTGTTTTTTGTGTCAATTTCATTGATTTCAATAATTTCTTGATGCGTGAAATCATGTCCTTCGATTTTATAAATGAAATTTGTTGTTTCACCTGCATTTAACAACGTTGAGTCACCGCCTAATTCAGATTTTATACTAAATCCTAAATCAGCAGATTGGTTAATCCTTAGATCATGGATAACCACTCTTATGTCAGATTTAGCAGAAGACTTGGCTTTTAGTTTTTTTGAATTGAAAGAGCTCATAAATGATTCAATATCAGAATCGCCAAAAGCTCCTTTTTTGGACTTGATTATGGATAACAATTTTATCGAATGTTGTCGAAATTCTTCAATAGGAATTGTAAACTGTTGTTTTTTGTCATCAATTATGACGACATTCCCATTTAGTTCATATTCAAAGTCTACACCTAACTCATTTTTTATTATTTTAATAATAGGAAAAAAGAGAGACGTTATTTTATTAATATTTTTATCGCCTGGGTATAATTTTCCATCAGCTAAAAGCTTAAATAATGCGTATACCTCACTCCATTCCCCTTTATTACCTGTTAACATCAACTGTTTGAATTAGATTAAGTATTTTTTCAGCAGTAGCCTGTATAGCAGGAACAGCAACAGAGTTTCCAAATTGTTTATATGCTGATGCGTCGGCAACAGGGATTATATAATTATCGGGAAATCCTTGAAGTCTGGCCCACTCACGAGGTGTCATTTTTCGTATACCTTCACGATTTACTTCTCCTTTTATATGTGTGGTTGGTGTAAAATCGGTTAACCTGTCATCATAAACTAAATTTCTTTCACGCCCCATACCTCCAACAACAATTGCATTTGCAATTCCTGTGTCAGGGATTATTTCATAACCAAAGCCATTGCCTTTACTTGCATGGCGAGCTTTGTGTTCTTTTAGAGTTTTGAGATATTGAGTAGAGAGATAATATTTAGAAATTACCTCTTTCTTTTCTTTAATCTTTGAAAAAGAAACTTTTTTACCTGTAGGTTTAGGGTAATTAAAGTCAGTGATGCCTAAATCACCTCTAAATCCAACTATATATATCCTTTCTCTGTTTTGAGGCACACCATGATCCTTGGCATTAATAATTTCAGGTTCCGGCACAAAATATCCTAAATCATTTCTTAGTACATTTAGAATAGTTGCAAGAGTTTTACCTCCATTGTGGTTTCTCAACCCCTTTACATTTTCTAGAAAAATAGCTTTCGGTCTTTTTCTTTTAATTATCTCAGCAACATCAAAAAATAATGTTCCTCTTGTGTCTTCAAATCCGCCGCGTTTACCTGCTATGGAAAATGCCTGGCAAGGGAAACCTGCGCACAATACATCAAATCCGTCAGGAATGTATTGTTTCGTTTGTTCTTTTGTAATATCTCCGAAAGGAACTTCGCCAAAATTAGCATGATAAGTTTTTTGTGCATTTGCATCCCATTCAGATGTAAATACGCATTTACCTCCCAGGTTTTGGAGTGCTAATCGAAATCCCCCAATGCCTGCAAAAAGATCAATAAACTTAAAGCGATAGTTTTCAGGTGTTGGAAATGGAACATTTTCAACTTCAAATAAAAGTTGCTGTAATGCTATATCAGAAACAAGTTTTAAATCTTCTTCTTCATTTTTATAAGTTACGAGTTCATCAACATATTTTTTAGCATCCTTTTCATAATGTTCAGCCACACCATTAGTGATGTTGTGTAAGTAATGCGTTATGACAGCTTTATGGTTTTCAGGTTCAATAAGTCTTACTTTAAACTTTTTGCCATCAAATTCATTTATTGATAACTTCTCTTTCATTTTCATTTAGCGAAGGATTTGTCTTTAAAAAAAGTTGCGAAATCAACATCAAGAGCATGGATTATTTTTTCAATAATTTCTATTGAAACATTACGCTGTCCTTTTTCTATATCAGAGATATAATTTCGGTCAACATTTGAAATATTAGCAAGTTCCTCAATCGAAAGATTTTTTTCAATCCGCAGAGCTTTAACCTTTAATCCAAATTTTTCTTTGATATTCATAATATTTAAATTTATCGCGTAGCGATAAATACAGCCGCCTACAATTGGCCTCATAAGGATTGTATTTATCAACATTTTTAGAGCACAATTCTGTAAGACAAAACTTAAATTTAACCTCACAAAAAAACCGGCCTAAGCCGGTTTCGTATTAATGTCTTCCATGTCCTCGGCCTCTGCCGTGGTCGTCGTGATGACGGTGGTCATCGTGGTGATCATGGTGTTTGTAATGTTTATGTTTTACAGGTCTTGCATAGGCAACCCTTGCAGGACGGTAATGCGTATATGGTGTTGGACCATAATAGTTGTTAACGATTACTTTAGGTCCGCGATAAAGGTTATATCCCCTGTAAGCAACCGGAAGGTAAGCGCGTCGTGCCCAGCGTCCGTTGTCCATGTATATATAATGTCTGGTATTGCAGTCGTAGTACGTTTGTATTTCGGGTAGGTAATAATAACGTACCTCTGTATGTACCGGTGGAGGAGGTGCCCAAGCGGGTGGTGCGCCTATGTTTACATTAAGACCAACCGATACCTGTGCCTGCGTGCTGCCAAAAACCATAACCGTTATAGCTATCAGCAATGTTCTTATTGTTTTCATGATTCTTCGATTTAGATAATTAGTTGCTTAGCTAAATCCAACATCTGTGCCAATAATTTTCCGTTATGAAATTTTTAGCATTGTAAAAAGTGAAATTTTAATCTTAAATCATTGATAATTAATGTTTTAAATTTGTGTAATTTTTTTATGCGCGCACAAAAAAACCGGCTGTTTGCCGGTTCATATTAGTGTTTTCCTTTATCGTGGCCTTTGCCTTTTCCATGACCGCCACCATGTTTTTCACCGGTCATTTTCTTGGCCTGTCCGGGAGGAACGCCAACGGTTTTTTGGTATTTCCCTTTGTAGCCTTTAGGGTATTTTACCTTATAGGTAGTGTAAGTGGTATAAGGTGCCTTTCCGTGGTAATCGGTCATAACAACCTTGTATCCATTATAAAAGTTATACGTTCTGTAAGGTGCAGGTACAGTTACGGTTCTTACCCAGCGGCCATTGGTAAGGTAAATATACTCGCTGGTTCTGATGTCATAATACGTTTCAATATCGGGCAGGTAATAATATTCTACCTCAGAGTATCCCGCAGGTCCCCATGCAGGCGGAGTTCCAATGTTTACATTAACCGACACCTGGGCATTCATTGAACCTAGCGCAAAAAGAGCTACAGCCAGTACTAATTTCTGAATTGTTTTCATCGTTTTGGGATTTATTGTTACGATACAAAGTTAGTTTGACGCGCTGTGCGAATAATTCCTGTTAAGAAATTTTTAGCGTTTTGCTTTCCGTCCTAAAAAAGAAATTTATTACTAAATTTACCTGTACATCTCAAACCCCGCCGATTATGGAAACCAAAAAAGAGCTGACAGAAAAAATACTGAAAATCACAATTCTTATACAGGAGCGTTATCCTGAGCTTTCAAAATATTTAAGCGAAGTACAGGAAACACTCCCGGTTCTCGAACATCCCGAAGTTGATGCTGAAGCACTTTCAAAATACTACCAAACGCTGGATGAAATGCTGAAAGATTACCTTCAGGAACATCCTGAACTGTAGTTTAGTTGTTAGGGTTTTGAGTTCAGCGTTAGCTCTGCAAGAAAATCTTCTACCGATTCATATTTATCAGCCGGAAGTTTCTTTTTGAGCCTCATTTTACAGACACGCACACTTTGCGGAGATATACCTAAAATGTTAGCCATATCCTTGCTGTTCAGTTCCAGGCGCATGAGGACTAACAGGCGGTTTTCGGCTTCGGTCAGTACTATATGGCTTTCACTGATTTTGGTAAAAAAGTCGGGATAGATAGCTTTAAAACGTAACCTGAAGGTTTCCCAGTCGTCGTCGGTAAGTATTTTTTGCTCCAACAGGGCTGCAATATCTTCTTCAGTTGGATTTGTGGGTTCGTCAACTTTCAGGGGTTCTTCCTGTAAACTGCTTATGATGGCATTCTTTCGGGAGAGGTCAATGATATAGGTCTTAAGTTCCTGTTCCCTGATTTCAATGATTTGGTGAGAATTTGATAACTTCAGCTCCAGCTGGCGCCTTTTAAAACGCATTTTTGAGAAATGCCGATAAAAGAAGAATCCAATAATAACCAGTAATGCCAGCAGTGCTGATGTGATGCCTCCGAGTTGTATTTTGGCAATCTCTTTTTCTTTCTGTAAATTTTCGATCTTCAGGTTTTTTACTTCCATACCCAGCTTTGCCAGGTTTTGCGATAACTTTTCGTTTTCACTGTCATCCATGATCTCCATTTGAAGATCGTAATGTTTCTTCATATAGTACAATGCCGAATCCGGATGCCGGAATTTTTCGTGGAATTGTGAAAGCTCAGAGTACCCTTCGCTGATCCTTACCTTGCTGTTGAGTTTCAGGCTTATCTTAAGTGCTTTATGAACAGCATCAAATGATTTTTTTGGATTGTTTTTATCGCGATAGCAGGAAGCAATATTTTGAAGTCCTGTGGCTTTTTGATTCAGATTGTCTTCGCTGCATTTCGATAACGAAAGCTGGTAATAGTGCAAAGCACGATCGGGGTTTCCGGTGTATCGGTGAAGCTGCCCCTGGTTATTGTATACTATAGCGAGGTTGTAGGCATCATTCAGTTTTTCAAATATGGAAATAGCCTTATTGTTATGGTCAAAAGCATCATCATACTTCTTTTCGTCCCTTAATATAAGCGAACGGTTGGTGTGGGTAAGGCCTACCAAAACGGTATCGCCAAGCTGTTCGCCAAGTTTAGCTGCTTCTGTATAACATTCCATGGCCTCTTTATAATTGTTCATTCGCCATTGTACAAGACCCATATTGTTGAGCAATGTCGCTATAAGGGTTGCATCCTTGTTCTTTTTGGCGAGATTGTAGGCTTTGGTAAAATGTTCAAGAGCTTCAGGATAATCCCCCTTTTCCCAACAACCTATTCCCGTATTATTTTCAATGTCGGAGGTATACATCGATGGCTTAAAGGTAGTTTTACGGCAGTTGTTGTTCTTTTCGCAGGCGCACAACAGCAGCAAAAAAAGGGAGGTAATAAAGATGTAGAGGTTGGTTTGGAGCTTCATACGGTGCCAAATTTACACGATAAGCCGTAAAAAGCTGTATGTTTCTCAGGTATTTATTTTTTGGAGTAAAAATAGTGTGGTTTTTCTTTTTAAAGAGGTTTTCTCTGAAATCCTGTATCAAAAGAAAACCCCTTTGAAACCTGTTCAAAGGGGTTCGCTGAACCTAAATTAACTGTAGTAGTTTATGTTTTGCTTTGGCTAAGTAATACCCCGAAGTGTATTTTCTTAACCCAGGCACTGTAAAAATAGCTTTACAATTTATAAAACCAAACAAAACTGCGTTGACAAGCGTGTTGACAATAGCTTACAACTGTCTATCAGTTAATTGTATTATATGTTGACATTATATTACGCCTTTATACAGCAGCAAAATATTAAAAAATAACCTTATTGTTTAGCCTCTTAGAGCTTTCGGTTGTCAGTATTGTATGAAGCAACGCTTCGTTAGACGGGGTTTGTTTTGTAACCACTATCGAATCTACAGAGAAAGCGCTAAGTGCCTCTGATACTGAGAGTGTGTTTTCTGCGGAATCTTTACGTCCATTAAAAGGGAATGTATCCGGTCCGCGTTGGCTTTGCACATTGATATTGATACGTCCCAATTGTCCGATCATCTGGTCGATATAAAACGAAATCTTTTGAGGGTCTTCGCTAAATATACTGGCCTGCATACCAAATCTGGATTCGGTAATATAGTCTACCGGTGCCATTGGGTCATCAAACGCCACTACCGGAATAACGGGGCCAAACTGTTCTTCCCAGTATATTTTCATATCGCGGTTTACAGGATAAAGCATTGCCGGTTTCATCAGTGAGTGGCCCAGGTTACCTCCGCCATCAGCTTCATTGATAATTTTTGCACCTTTTGCAATGGCGTCATCGATACATTCTTTAAGGTAGCCCGGTTTTTCAGGTTCGGCAAGTGGTGTAATGGAAACACCTTTATCCCACGGCATGCCTAACGGAAGCTTATCAATAGCCGCTGCAAGCATCGTATTGAATTTATCGACAATATCAGCATGTACAAAAAGTATTTTTAAAGCGGTACATCGCTGTCCGTTAAAGGATAAAGTACCTATTATTACTTCTTTAACTGTAGCTTCTAAATCGGCATCAGGCAGTACAACAGCAGCGTTTTTGGCATCAAGCCCTAATACGGCATGGAGACGGTTAGACTTTGGGTGCATTTTCTTAAGGCTGTCGGCAACACGGCTGGAACCTATAAGTGCCAGTACATCTACCTGACCTGACTGAAGCAGGTATGGAACGATGTCCCTGCCGCGTCCGTATACGGTATTCACAACACCTTTAGGGAAATGTTCTTTAAAAAGATCCAGTAAAGGATTGAATAATAACGTACCGTATTTTGGTGGTTTAAATAGTACCGAGTTTCCGTTTATAAGTGCCGGTATAAGCATGGTAAAGGTTTCATTCAGCGGATAGTTAAATGGCCCCATACATAATACCACACCATAAGGCAGTTTTTTCATCTGGCCTATAAAACCATTGGTAACCTTAAACATAGATGATTCGTTATGAATCTGTTTCACGGTTTTTATGGTTTCTTCAATATATTCAATGGTACGGTCAAATTCCTTTTCGGCATCGGCAACGCTCTTGGCGATTTCCCATACAATGAGCTTTACGATTTCTTCACGATGTTCTTTAAGCCCTCTGGTAAAACCTTGCAACGCTTTGATGCGTCCTTCGGCACCCATTGATGGCCATTCGCCACGCCCGAAATCGTGGGCTTTCAGGGCTGCATTAAGCGCCAGTTCAGCTTCTTTTTCGGTAGCAAGCGGATAGCTGCCTATTTCAAACGGAGCGGCTTCCTGCCCGTCTTTTTTTACGAATATCTGTGAATACACGGTATGAACCGGTCCGGTCCAGTTTATGAATTCGCCATTAATGAGGATTCTTTTTTGATGTAGTGGCTCAGCGAGCCTTATGCTTTCCGGAATATCTTTTTCATGCGGAAACGCATTTTGTAATTCGGTGATTGTTTGCATAAATTGAATTTTAGATAAACAAATTTCAACAAAAAGATTGTAATAACACTTCTAATTATCAAACATTTGTTTATACCAATATCGAAGAATTTTATTCAGAAAAAACAGTTTTTCAGAAAAAAATGCATTTGCCAAAAACCTGCTGACATAGGGCTGTCACTTAGTGCTTATAATTTTGCTTCATAATCATCATCAAACATTTAAAATTTAAAATTATGGAAACTAAAACAGCCACCGTATCAGTACTTTCATCAGAACAATTACTAAAACACTGGCAGGGTCACAGAAACCTTACCCGCAGGACTATTGAAGCTTTCCCTGAAAAGGAACTGTTTACCTTCTCAGTAGGGGGAATGAGAACCTTTGCACAACTGGCTATGGAAATCATCGACCTGTCTAACCCGGGTATCCTTGGCCTTGTTACCAATGTATGGAAAGATATGGCCGACCTGCCGCACCATAGCGGAGTAGGGATGCCAACTACAAAAGAAGAGCTGCTTGCCCTTTGGGACGAAACCACAAAAGTGATCGATACACTCTGGATTCAGATGACACCGGAGCGTTTTCAGGAAAGCACCATCGCTTTCGGACAATATCCGGGGCCTGTATATGGCACATTACTGTATTTTATAGATAATGAGATCCATCACCGTGGGCAGGGGTATGTTTACCTGCGCGCTTTAGGTATCGAGCCTCCATTTTTTTGGGAAAGACCATAATCCTGAGTTCATCATCAATCAATCAACCAAAATAAAAGCCTCGCATAATGTGAGGCTTTTATTTTTACCTTTACCTCACTAATCTGTAGCTATGATAAGCGAAAGCATCTTGTTAGAATTTGGTGCCCGTAAACTCCATGTTAAAAAAGGGGAGACTCTTTTTTATGCCGGTGATACGCCCAAATACTACTATCAGGTAATTGCCGGTGAGGTAAAGATGAACAACTTTAACGATGAGGGTAAAGAGTTCATTCAGGGAATATTTACAACAGGCATGAGCTTTGGTGAGCCGCCGTTGTTTATAGACAAACCGTATCCTGCGAATGCCGAAGCCATCACCGATGCTGAGGTACTGCTCATCTCTAAAGAGGCTTTTTTTGAGATGCTGCGCAAAAACCCGGAAGTGAATCTTGCTATGAGTGTTACCCTTTCGCAGCGTCTTTACTTTAAATCCATTATGGCATCTGAAATTTCTTCTCAGGATGCCGAACACCGCATTATTAAGCTTATCGACTACTTTAAAGAAATTGTTGGCCTTAAGCCCAATGAAAAGTACAAGGTTTCCTTAACCCGTCAGCAAATTGCCGATCTTACCGGCCTGCGCGTGGAAACCGTAATTCGTGCTATAAAGACTTTAGAGAAAAAAGGGACACTCACCATTACCGAAAGAAAAATTTTCAGATAATTTTTCGCCTTATGATGTAGGTCATAAACCCCACCCTTATACCCGCCATAACTTTGTGTATATAAATCATAAAACACTTGGTCATGAGTACTTATCAAAAATATTTAGACAGTTATGCAAGGGGTTATATAGGATTTAACACTATTGCAGTTTTATTTCAGAGCTGTTGGGGTTCAGCAGTTGCTATGTATGTATTAAAAAACGGAACTTCTCCGGCCCAGATGGTACAGCTATTCTTTGTGGTTATACTGTGTATGATCTTTAATGCCAGTGTGCTTTCTCAGCAAAAACCAAAAATCGTTTTCAATACACTGCTTGCCAGCGTATTTATTAACGCCATTATACTGATAGTTAATATATTCTTTATACACCATTAATTTTTAAATACAATAGCATGAATAGCAGGCAGAAAGAACTTGTCACGGCAACGGTGCCTACGTTGCAGGCCGCAGGCCGCATACTTACAGCACATTTTTATAAAAGGATGCTTAACCGCCATCCGGAACTCAAAGAGACATTCAATATGGGTAACCAGGCCAATGGCCGCCAGAATGAAGCTCTTGCGGGTGCGGTATTAGCCTATGCAGAGCACATAGAAAATCCGTCAGTATTGATAGATGTGCTTAAAGGAATAGGCAACAAGCACGTAAGCCTTAACATACAGCCGGAGCAATATGCCATAGTAGGCGAAAACCTAGTTGCTTCTATAGGCGAGGTACTGGGTGAGGCGGCAACTCCCGAACTGTTGGACGCGTGGACAGTTGCCTACAACGAACTGGCTGCCATAATGAGTGGGCTTGAAAAGGAGATGTACAAAGCCAATGACGAAAAACTGGGCGCATGGAACGGCTGGAGGCAATTTACCATTAAGGAAATAGTGGAAGAATCGACAGAGATCAAGTCGTTTTATCTCTATCCTTCGGATGGTAAACCTATAGCAGACTATCAGCCGGGGCAGTACATAAGCGTTCAGGTTTTTGTTGAAGAGCTTGGGCTGAAACAACCCCGCCAGTACAGCCTGTCGGGAGCACATAACCCTGAATATTACAGGATATCGGTAAAAAGAGAGCAGGGGATACAGGGCAGCCCTGTAGGGATGGTATCTAATACGCTTCATAAAAAGCAGGCCGGAGATACAGTAATGCTATCGGCACCGGCAGGTATCTTCTCCCTTAAAGAATCGGGTACTCCAATAGTGCTGATAAGCGGAGGAATAGGCGTGACGCCAATGCTAAGCATGCTGGAAACCAATAAAAATAATGCCCAGGCAAAAACAGTATGGGTGCACGGCTACAGAAATGCGTCTGTACATGCCTTTAGGGATGTGGTAGACACTATCGAGAAAGAATCGGAATGGCTGGAAACTTATTTGTTTAACGAAGCACCGGAAGAAGGGCATACCGATAAGGTGATAAAAGGCAGGGTAGATCTTAATCATTGTAAAGATGCTATACTCCTCGAAAATGCCCACTACTATATATGCGGACCGGAAATGTTTATTAAGGCGCATTACCAGTCGCTTATTGATATGAATGTAAGCAAACAAAACATCTTCTACGAAGAATTCGGCCCCCAGTCTATACGTTTAAATTAGTACCTAACCCTGCTGCACAAGCAGGGTTTGTTTTGTATGTTTAGTATACAACTAACAAAAATAACAGAACATGATATTTATCATAATGCTATGAAAACCAGTGGTGTAAATTTGTCTATATAAATTTAATACACTTTTAGTCATGAGCACATATCAAAAATATCTGGACACATACACAAGGGGTTTCATGGGATTTAATACGCTGGCGGTATTACTTCAAAGTGGGCTTGGTGGTTTTGCCGCCATGCTTATATTACAGCACGGCAATACGATTCCGCAAATGATTCAACTGTTCTTTGTGGTAATTACCTGTAGTATTTTCAACGGAACGGTTTTGGCACAAATGAAACCGAAAGTTGTTTTCAATACCCTGTTGCTTAGCGTAACGCTAAGCATAGTAACCATTATTACGAATATCTTTTTTGTGCATTAATACCTAACCAATTTGTTTTGAAGGAGCCTCTTGCAGTAAGAGGCTTTTTTATTTTTGTACATCATAGACAGGTTCATGATATACGGGGAAATTACACGAATTGGCAATAAAGCACATTTTGTTGGCTTTGTGGTGCAGTTCGTTTGCCTTTTCAATCATCGCTGCTTCACTAACAGTTACTAATGGCTTTAAGATTACATTCTTAAAATGTCCGCTGCCGTTGGGTGTTTCAGCCATAGTGCCCTCGGCATTGTCAGTATAGGCGGTAACGATAACCCCTGATTCGGCACAAAGGTGCAGGTACCATAACATATGGCAGGAAGACAATGAAGCCAGCAACAGGTCTTCGGGGTTGTAACGCTCAGGATTTCCCAGGAATGCAGGGTCGGAAGAGCCTTGTATCTGTGGTTTGCCATTAGCCTCTATGGTATAGTCGCGGGTGTAGGCTTTGTAACTTTGAGTACCTTTTCCGGTATTGCCCGTCCAGTTTACGGTTGTTTTGTAACGATGTGTTTTCATATGTTTAAAGGTACTTAAAATGTAGCCTTAGCTGCGAACATTCCCCAAAAAGTGTGGAATTCCCCAAAAATGATGAATGTTTCTTTTTTTTGTAAAACGCTGTATGTTAGATTGTTAATATAAAAGCTCGGTAAATGGTATGGTTCTTTCATAGTATTTAGCAGAATAATTTGAAAAAGAACATACTATGAAGAATTTATTTTTAGCTGCGGCATTAGTTTTAGGACTTGCTGCGAGCGCGCAAACAGAAACCACTACGCAAACCACTACACCAGTAACAACAACACCGGCAGCCTCTGCACAGGTAACTCCGTCTCCTGATCAGGAAAAGGAATATGCTAAAGTAACGCAATCAGAGATTGCTCCTGCAGTATTGAAAGAAGCCGTTGCAAAATATAAAGGCTACCAACTTGTAGAAGCGCTAAAAGCTCAGGATGGCAGCGATTTTAAACTTGTCCTTACTAAGGATGGTAAAGACATCGCCGCTTATTATAAAGCGAATGGTGAGTTCATTAAAGAAGTAGCGGCTTAACAAACCCACATACATCTGAAGACGAGAAGAGGCCTTATAGGCCTCTTTTTTATTTTTTTATTTTAGCAATACCGGCAAATGATTTCGTGAAAAGAAGTAAGGGCTTTTTTACGGTATACTTCCCTCGGAAATGCAATAGTGGCTTCAAGTATTCCCTCTTTATTGTCTAATGGTATCGCTTTCAGTTCCGGATAGCCAAAGAGGGAACTGTCCATTAAAATAGTACTCCATTGTTTTGTGTTGGTAAGCTCTAAAAGGCTGTGTATATCATTGGTTTCTATCTTTGTGTTAATGTTGATTTTGTTTTTGGCAAGCAGTTTGTCCAGCAAGATCCTGATGCTGTAACCGGGTGAGGGCAGTGCCAGGGGTAAATCCGATATTTTGTGCAGTGGGATTTTTTTAAGGACAGACCATTGATGTGACTCATGAACGACCAGAGATAACCTGGAACTGAACAAAGGAATTATTTCCAATGGATTATTATTATCCGAAACGGGGAGGAATGACAGCATACAGTCAATCTCGTAATTGTTTATTTTATGAAGCAGGTCGGCTGTAGAACCAAACACCACCTGAATAGTTATATCCGGATATTGTTTGTTAAATTGGGTTATGGACTTAATGAGCAATTCGCTTAGCCCGTAGGTAGCCCCTATGATAATTTCTCCTGATTTCTGATTGTCAAGATCCTGTAAGGCCTGCTTCCCTTCTTCCGACAGGCGAATTGTTTTTCGGGCATAGGTAAGCATGGTAGCTCCGGCCTCGGTTAGTTTTACCCTTTTTCCTACGCGGTCAAATAATTGCGTTTTAAGTCCGGTTTCAAGTTCCTTTATCTGGTGCGAAAGAGTGCTTTGGGTTATAAATAACTCATCGGCAGCTTTGGTGAAATTTAAAAGCTCTGCAGCACATACAAAATATTTCAGTTGGCGGAGTTCCATATCATACTGTTTGGATCAAAGGTAATTATAAATCGAAATTTTCGATTGATTACATCTAAAAAAATCGTTTTTATGATTTATAAATAGTGCTGAACTTTACACTATAATTTAAAAACGAAAAGTCATGGAAATTTTACAAACACCCGAAAATGCATTATCAGCATCTGTGGTTACTGCCGTTATTAATGCCCCAATTGAAAAAATAAACATTGCCGACTGGCTGCTTAACCTGCCTGATGCAGAATACCAGCGTTGCTCTGTAAACCATATCGCTGCCGGTGTTACTTCAGATTTTGACGGACAGCCAATGTCTATAAATGTAGAATATGTAGGCAGCGCATTAGTAATACAGCATTATGTAGCCACAGAATACAGGGCAGATTATTGCCGTATGCTGTCAGTTTCTGATACGATCACAGCTGCGGGACGCTCTAAAGCGCAGGTTTTATGGGAGCTTAGAGCAGAGAAAATAGATGAAAACACCTCTCGCTACACTAATAGCATACATGCCACCGCCACACCGGAATTCATGGAATTTATTAAAGAAAACAATATAACATTAGCACAGGCAGCCAAAGCAAGACAGGACGCTTCTGATGCGCATAACCATGAGGAAACTCCAAATTTCGCAAAAAGCATAGAAAATAAAGCCCTGACAGGTAAATACAACCAGCCATTCTAAATTAAAAAGGCTCGGGGGTGATACTTAAAGATCGAAGCTCTTACATACCGGGTTTCGATTTTTTTTCTAAGTAGTATTTAATTAAATATCCCCCAGTTGTACAATATGAATGATATACTTAAGAGGGCTAAACCAAGGCCTATAAAACACAATATAAGCGATCCTATGTATTTAAATGGAGAACGATATTGTTTAACTATTATTGATAAATGGTCGGGTGATATTTCTTCTGCAAGAGATGATAATACTAAAGGAACGGTATGTTTAGCAGAAACATTTTTAAATTTTACATTGAAAGTATAATTTCCTGCAATGTTTATCCTGAAATTACAATAATCAACTCCAAATTTACCATCTTTTATAAATTTGCTTTGCAAAGCATTTTTATATACATCAATTTTTTTGTTATCAACTTCTGAAATCAAGCTTATGGGAAGGCTCTTAACATCGCCGCCTCCTAAAACCGAAACAGTATATCGGCCATTTTGTAGATACAATTTGATGTTTTCCTGGCTTAATTTAAATGATATAATTTCATTAGCATTACGAAATTTCCAATAGTTGTATAAACCCCTGATAAGAATTGCTAAGCCAATTGTCAATCCTGTTAAGAGTATATAATAATTCATTTAAGTATGATTAATAAACTTATTCGTTTTCCAATGGGAATAATTATTTTAGTGGCAATCACCCCTCAGCCACAATGTTGGGTTTACCTTGTCAGTTGGGGCAACGCTTAATTGCGTAATTTGTACACTCAATTGTAAATCCAGGCTATGGAGTTTCGTTGGATGCAGGAAACGAATATAAACAAAAAAAGCAGCACATTACTGTACTGCTTTTTATTGTAGCCTCGCCAAGAATCGAACTTGGATCAAAAGTTTAGGAAACTCCCATTCTATCCGTTGAACTACGAGGCCGTTAATTTTTAGAGGTGCAAATATATGTAAATTAAAAGTATCTGAGAAATATATGATTTTTTAATTTTTGGGTATGGAACTTTGATCAAAAGTTTATTGCGATAGCTATCGGGATCCCATTCTACCCGTTGAACTACGAGGCCATGAAAAAAAGACCATCATTGCTGATGGCTTTTAAAAGCTCCCGCTAATGTTGTTTTATCGAACCAATTTCAGTCAGATTTGAAGAAATTGTATTGCTTATATAACGACATTATGGAAACCGTTTAGGCCGTTGACCTGAAAACTGAGAAAGTGTCTCTTTTTTCGTGGTGCAAATATAACAAACTCTATTCATATCTGGCGAATATGAATAGAGATATTTTCTGTGCGGTACGTAAGGAACCCTATTCACTGCTATAATATAACAGATTAAGCCGTTTATAAGCCTTATTTGCTACCGCATTGTCCCGTAATTCATACTTGAAACATTCTGCTAATATTGTTTAGGTATTGCCCTCCCTCCCTTGTAATAGCGCTTTTTTAACCTGTTTGGGCTAATATGACTATGAGGTATCCCGCCTTTGGGTAGGATTCACCTGATGAAACTAACAGTACACTCTATGTGCTGATTTAATTTTTGGGTATTTATTACGAAAATAATTTGAAGTGTGTCAGTTTGAGACACATGGGTAATAGATAAAATTTACTGTAAATGTGCCAAAAAGCTACACTTTTGAAAGTTTTACAGTATTTAATAATAAAGATGCTTGATTAAACCCCTTGTATGGAGTTCTTGTATCTGAATAATATATATATAATGATGAGATATGAAGTATTATAAGTTAGAAGAGTTTATAGATAAAACTAAGAGTAGTAAGAGTACTATATACAGGTTTTATGTTGATAATAAAGATTTGTTTGGTGAGACAAAGATGAAAGGTAAGTGGAGAGTATATCCGATAGAACATATAAGATACTTTGATAGTGAGGTAATGTTTGAGGAGAATAAGATGCTGAGGTCTGAGAATAAATCTATGAGAAACCTGATTGACTGCCTAACTGAAAAGAACAGCTTAGAATATACATTGTGGGGAATGGATTGGAGCTATTTTTTAACTGTTGCTTACAAGAATGAAAGGAATAAGAAGTCTTGTTTCAGACAGATGCATGGTTTATACAATACATTGATAGATAAGTACGGTGCCGATACAGCTCTGAACATGTTCTTTACTACGGAACCATTCGCAAACAGGGAAGGGTATCACAACCATTTTATGATTTACGTTGAGGACAAGACATTGCATAAGAAGGTTATAGCGGATGTAAATCAGTTCTTTTCTTATGATAGGCTTGATGTTGCTGAATATGACCAATACAAAGCGGGCCTATGGTATATGTCTAAGGGAGGTCTTGTTGGTGAAGATTACGATATACTGGGTAATAACTTAGGTTATACTAATAAAAAATCTGCATGAAGTTGATTATTACAACCGACCAGCTTCGTAGATTGTTGGCTCGTGATGACATAGGTCCACACTATCCTATTCTTGTTAAAATGAAAAATGTTTCAAAATCAGACCTTGCAGATTTGGTTAAACTACTTAAAAAGAAGGCCTAGCCTTCTTTTTTCATTTCAAGACCTTCCAGTAGTTTAGATGGGGCTATCTCAAGTGCAGAGGCCAGTTTAAAGAAGAGATTTAAGGACATGCCTTGATTTTCATCAAACAGTTTGCGAATGGTTTTTTCATCACATCCTGCGGCCTTAGCGAACTTACGGTTAATGCCACCGAATTTAACCAAGAATTCTTGATGGATTCTATTAGTAACTTCTTTCTTTAAGGCTTCAAGCTCATTCCGCATACGCAAATTTGGTTAACCTGAATGTTCTTTATGTAATTCAACCTGCGGTTTTTTGTCCGCAGATTCGTATATTTGTACCTATATAAAAACTTTAACCAATGAAAAAACAATTATTTAGGTCTGCTTTACTAGCACTTACAATCAGTCTTCTTGGCTGCTCTGGTGGAGATGATGCACCAGTAAATGACGGACAAACACCGCCAGACAACAATCCAACACCAGTAAATTACGAGTTGGGAGATGAAGGACCTGGTGGAGGCATCATATTTTATTTAGATGCTTCTAAAGAACATGGTCTTGAAGTAACACCAGTTATCGGTATAGCCAGATGGATGAACGTGAGTCAAAATCCATATAATATCGCAGGCCTAAAAGACGAAATGGGTACAGGAATGGCAAACACGGAAAAAATTATTGCTCAGCTAGGGAATGAAGGTGTTTATGCGGCAAAAATATGTGCCGATTATGTACAGGGAGGAAAAGACGACTGGTATTTACCTACAAAAGCTGAACTTGAGAAAATTTATTGGTTTTATAAATACGGGCCAGCATGCGGAGGATGCTTTAGCATTTTTGAAACATTATGGAGTTCATCACCGAAGTATGTAACAAATTTTGAAGGAAACCAAGTCATTAATGGTGTATGGATAACTGATTTTGGGATTTCCGCTTCATGGCCTGAGATAGTTATACTTACAGATACACCATATGCAGACGGTGGGCTACATGTAAGAGCAGTTAGGAATTTTTAATCTCGTGACCATGAACTTAAATCACATACTCTATCTTATATTTCCTTTTGGTGTTGGCCTTGTCGCACTAAAAGTATTAGACATCCCAGACACTTCTTACTGGTTCTATGTCTGGCTATCTTGTATAGCGTCGGTCTTTATCTTCGTAAAGTTTATATTGCCGTACCATGAGCAAAAGTTCAATGCCATTTCAGGGATTGATTTTAAAGGAGCCTTTGAGGACAAGAACAAAGAGCTAAAACCTTATTCATATATAGTGGGCCTTCATATGGTAGTTCTCTTTGGTCTTATCATTCTATACTTCATTAATTAACCTAACAATATGGACAAAATTACATCATGCCCAAATTGTGGCAACAGTCATAGCGGTGATAGAGCGAAACAGTGTTCTAAATGCAGTAAAGTCACCTGTCAAAAGTGTTCTTTTACAGGCTGTACCTGCGGGAGTACCAGTTATAGGAAACAAATGATTATCGGTAAATAAAGGATCGGGGCGATGCCCCGGTCCTTTATTTTTTATACTAACTAGATTTTAGTAACTTTACCTCGCAATGAAAACAATAAGGCAGATATTCACCATACTACTGACAGTATATTTACTGTTCCTTATGGCAATGCCTTGTAGTGACGAGCATGAATCTGCAAACGAGCAAAACTATATTTCTCAATCTTCTGACAATAGTACACATGCTGATGAGCTGTGTACACCTTTTTGTATCTGTAGTAGCTGTATAGCCTCTTTTGTACATCAACCCTCTTTCGAATTTGATTTCATTATACCACAGTCGGTATACAACAACAGAACGCAAAGCTTCTACCAGTCCGTAAAATCTTCATTTTTTGGCTCAATATGGCAACCGCCTAAAATTGCTTAGACTAAGTTCAGTACCACTTATTTACTTAATTATCAACTAAGCAATTCAAATGAAGCAATTTATTTTTACGTGCATTACATTGCTATTTATAGGCGTTGTTCAAGCACAAAGTGATTTAACGGCTGTTGTACTCGACAGCGAAACGAAAGAGGCTCTAACTGGAGCCAATGCAGTAATTGATAGCCTTGGCCTTAATGCTATCGCTGACGAAAATGGCAAAATTACTATATCTAATATTCCAGATGGCACATACAATGTAACCTTTTCATTTATTGGCTATGAGGCCCACACACAAATGGTAAGTCTTCCACTGGAAAATAACCAGTTCATAGAGGTCTTTTTAACTAGTGACTCTGACGAACTGGAAGAAGTGCTCATTTCCTCAACGCGAAGCACTAGGACCATTCAAACAATCCCTACTAGAGTAGAGTTCATTTCAGGGGAAGAACTGGAAGAGAAAGCTAATATGAAGCCAGGGGATATAAGGCTATTACTTAGTGAAAGTACAGGTATACAAACACAACAGACATCAGCCACATCTGCAAACGCATCTATCCGTATACAAGGACTTGACGGGCGTTATACCCAAATACTGAAAGATGGTTTGCCCTTATATTCAGGAGCGGCAAGTGGTCTGGGCTTGTTGCAAACACCACCACTGGACCTAAAGCAGGTCGAAATTATTAAAGGCTCCGCATCTACTTTATATGGTGGAGGAGCTATCGCAGGACTTGTAAATTTAATATCTAAGACACCAACTGAGGAAAAAGAGCTGCGGTTCCTTATTAACGGTACATCGGCATTAGGTTTAGATGTTAACGGATTTTACGCCCAACGATTCGGAAAGATAGGTGTTACCTTGTTTGCATCACACAACAGTAACGCTCCTTATGACCCTGCTGATATAGGTTTGACCGCAATACCTAAGTTTAACCGCTTTAACCTTAATCCTAAACTTTTTTTATATCTCAATGAAAAGACTAAGCTTGATTTTGGGGTTAATAGCGCGTTTGAGAACCGTATAGGTGGGGATATTGACTATATAAAGAGTCCTGAGGCTAATGAAGGCCGTTATTTTGAAAGGAATAAAACACAAAGAATTAGCACTCAGTTTAACTTACAACACCAGTTCGATGAGCGGAACAGGTTAACAATTCGTAACAGTTTTAATAACTTCAATCGTGTAATAACAATACCTGATTATGTATTTGATGGGGTGCAAAATGCTACTTTTTCAGAAGTATCATATTCACATAATGGTGAAGTATCAGACTGGATAGGGGGTGTTAATTTATGGACTGATGATTTTTCTGAGAAGCAAGTGACTACGTTTCCATCACGCAGTTATGAGCAGACCACTTATGGAGCATTCGTGCAGAATACTCTTAGAGCCGCTAAATGGTTGAGTCTGGAAACGGGTCTACGAAGCGACTATGTTAAGGATTATGGATTAGCATTCTTACCAAGGTTATCAGCACTATTTACAATAACAGAAAAACTAAGCTCACGCATAGGCGGTGGCCTAGGTTATAAAACGCCAACCATCTTTACAGAAGATAGTGAGAGGATACAATATCAGAATGTTTTGCCTATTAATAGTGATGTAAACAAACTTGAAAAGAGTTATGGGGTTAACTTTGATGTGAATTACAAGACACATATAGGTGATGAGGTAACATTTAGTGTAAACCAGTTGTTCTTTTATACGTATCTTAACAATCCTCTATTACTGTCATCTTTACCAGACGGTAACAAACAGTTCATAAATTCTAAGGGATTTGTTGATACAAAAGGAACGGAAACCAACATTAAAGTTACTTATGAGGACTTTAAGTTGTTCTTTGGTTATACTTATACGGATGCAAGAATCCATGACAATGGTACTTATAGTCAGAACCCACTAACGGCAAGGCATCGTTTAAACAATGTTTTAATGTATGAGGTAGAGGACAAATGGAAGGTAGGACTAGAGGCTTATTATTTCAGTCCACAACGCCTTAATGATGGCACAACGGGAAGAGATTACTGGATTTGTGGCGTTATGGTTGAAAAGATTTGGGAGCGATTCTCACTATATGCTAATTTCGAAAATTTCACTGATACAAGACAGACGAGGTTTGGCAGTATTTATACTGGGCCTATCACGAATCCAGTATTCAAAGACATTTACGCACCTTTAGATGGTTTTGTCGTGAATGCAGGAATGAAGTTTAGGTTATAATGAAATATCCATATAAATCAGTAACGATTCACAACGAAGAAATCATAAATGAATATATTTGTCACACATAAATCAACGACATGAAAACATTACTAAAGATTATCTTCATTGCCTTTGTGGCAGTGTTGTTTACAAACGGAGCAAATGCTCAACAACAAAAGACAATACAGACGGTAATTATAAAAACCGCAATATACTGCGACCATTGTAAGGCTTGTGAGACTTGCGGACCAAAATTTCAGACAACTCTTTTGAAAGAGAAAGGCATTCAAATGGTTGTGCTTGATGAAAAAGCAATGACAATAAAAGTAACGTACAATTCAAAGAAAACTGACTTGGCTAAAATAAAAAGGGCAATAAGCAAACTGGGCTATGATGCTGATGAAGTTAAAGCTGATGCTGTAGCTTATGAAGGGCTTGACGGATGCTGTAAAAAATAATCCATGAAACTTAAACGAAATATTGATAAGTTAGGAATGGGAGGAATATTTATCACTGTGATATTTTCTCCTTGTTGTTTTCCTTTATTCGCTTTTGGGGCTTCTGCACTTGGCTTTGGTAGTTTTGAACTTTTTGGTAGTTGGACAATGTGGGTCTTATGCTTTATGGTTCTAATTTCAGTTTTAGGGTTATATTCTTCATATAACGTGCATAGATGTATGTATCCATTATTAATTGCTATACCAAGCGCTTCCCTGATTGCTTATGGCTTTTATAGTGAATCTATATCTCCATTTATGTATATTGGAATGCTAGGAATGTTTATAGCAACTGCAGTTAATTATTATCGTTTTAAGCTGCATAATGGTTGTGGTATACAGGGTGAGAAGTCAGTAATATTGAAATCTCGTATCAAGTGTCCAAAATGTGGTTTTATTAAAGAGGAAATTATGCCAGAGGATGCGTGTGTATTTTTTTATGAATGTGAACAATGTAAATCCCGTCTAACACCATTAGATGGTGATTGTTGCGTATATTGTAGTTATGGGTCTGTTCCATGTCCACCAATACAGAATGATAAGGGCTGTTGTTAAGTAAATTTTCTACTCCCTAATTATAATAATAACGCCCCGATCCCGGGGCGTTATTATTATATATATTTTAAGTCTGTATTAGAATACATAATTAACAGGTAAATCAGAATAAGGCTATACTTGAAAATGATACACTTTTTCACTTCAAATCCCTGGATTTCAGGTGTATAATTTTGCCGCCCTAAAAATATACACTATTTTAGCGGTATCAAATTATATACGCCATGCAAGTTAAATATGTAAGAGTAAGTACATCGGAGCAGAATACAGCTCGCCAAGAAACAAACAATAAATCATTCGCCAAAACCTATGTTGACCGTATCTCTGGTTCGGTTCCCTTCTCAGACCGTAAAGAGGGTAAAAGACTGTTATCTGATATTGATGGAGGTATCGTAACCGAAGTCCATATTGTTGCTATAGACCGCTTAGGCCGTTCTATCATTGATATTTTAACCGTGATAGAATACTTCAACGCCAAAGGTGTTAATCTCTTCATTGAAAGCATAGGCATGTTTTCGCTTATAGGTGGTAAACCCAATCCATCTTTTAAGATGATAGTGTCAGTATTAGGTAATGTAAGCGAAATGGAGCGTCTTAACCTTCTCGAACGTCAGCGTCAGGGAATTGAGGTTGCTAAACTTAACGGTACCTATAAAGGCAGATTATACGGTACTAAAATCAGCGAGGAAGATATTCTGGTAAAGTATAAGAGTGTGGTTAAAGAGCTAAAACGAGGGGAATCGTTAAGGCGTGCATCTAAGATAGGCGGATGTAGCCTCGGAACCGTTCAGAAAGTGAAATCAATCTTAGACAAACAATATGAAACAGTTTAAGGTCAAAATGTGGATTGGTTCAAGTCCAACCGAAGTGGTCGTAACAGCTATGAATTCGGCGAATGCGTTGGCGATAGCTCGTAAATTATACCCAAATGCAAGGATTATAAGTGCCTCGCCAGCTTAGTGTAAAGTGCTGGTTGTTAGTGTTGTTTAAATTTTTTTCACTCTTCGACTTGCAACTAGAGAGATAAATGTGTAGTTTTGCATTATAAGGTTTTCGGGAGAAAATCGCTACAAAAATCTAAGCAGTAGATTTTTCTATTCTTCTCTAAGACTAGAGATAGAAATTCCCTTCTAAACGTTGCGTTAGAGAGTCCAGCTGTGACTATAAAAGAATAATTCTCCGCGATAAAAAATTGGAAAAAGCGGCTGGATTTCAATGCTATCAACCACAAGATGTAAGCAAATCTTGAACAGTAATGGTATTCTATATTCTGATGATGAAATAGAAACCGTTAAACTCGTTCTGTACACCTTAGCTGAACTACACTATCAGCAAATCAATCAAAAATAATATTAACATTAAAACAAAAACTATGAACGATACAGTATTATATAGTCGTGTTAGCACTGACGAACAGGCGGAATTCGGATTCAGCCTGCGTCATCAAGAGCAAGTATTAACTACGTATTGCAACCAAAATTTGCATTTAGTTGCTATGCACTTTGAAGAGGACTTCTCCGCAAAGAACTTTAACCGCCCAGAATGGAAAAAACTAACGGATTATGTAACTAAGAACAAGAAGACCATTAAGCGAATCTTATTTACTAAATGGGACAGGTTTTCCCGTAATGCAGAAGAGGCCTTGACCGTGATTAAGAAACTTACTTTAATGGGTATAGAGGTAAACGCTGTTGAGCAACCACTTGACCTTACAAATCCTGACCATAAAGTTATGTTGGCTATGTATCTAATATTACCAGAGGTTGAGAATGATAAAATATCAATCCGAACTAGAGATGGTATGAGACGAGCAATGAAAGAAGGTTGCTTTCTAGCGAAAGCTCCGTACGGTTACTCGAATGGGAAAATCCTAGGGAAGAGTTCGGTTATTCCTAACGAGAAGGCTCCTATTGTGCTAAGCGCATTTACCGAGGTGTCAAAGGGGATTGATGCAGTTGATGTTATTAGAAAGAGGTTTAAGGTGGAACAAGGTCTAACTCTTGAAAAACAGCAGTTTTATAATATGCTGAGAAACATTGTTTATTGTGGTATGATTGTAGTTCCCGAATTCAAAAAAGAGCCTGCAACTATTACCAGAGGGTTACACGAGCCGATTGTAAGCCGTGAATTATTTGACAAGGTTCAGGATGTTTTGGATGGGCGTAAAAATATTGGAGCAAAGCTACCTTCGGTAATTAACGAAGCCTTTCCTTTGAAGGGGAATCTAATCTGTCCAGAGTGTGGTAAACAAATTACCGCAAGCAGGAGTAAAGGTAATGGTGGGTACTATGAGTATTACCATTGCACCGCTAAATGTAAGGTTAGACATAAGAAAGCAGACCTGCATAATGATGTGGCTGAAATGCTTACAAAGGTTTCACTGAATGCGAATATTGCTGAGCTGTACAGAGAGATTTTAAGCGATTTTATTAACCAAAGTGAGGGAGATGCCTCTATACGTAGAAAGGAGCTCTCTAAAGAGAAAGAAACGCTTGAAAAGCTTATTGTAGAGGCTGAAGATAGACTGATGGTAAAAGACCTTACACCAGAACAGTTTAATAGGATAACAACGAGGTATGAAGCCTCAATACTTGAGATAGAAAAGTCAATCGGTAAGCTTGATAGGAATGAGACTAATCTTAGCACTTATGTAAATGATTCGGTAAAATTGCTATGTAACTTGGGAGAATTATTCAACCAGCTGAAAGACAGTAAAAAAGGAGGGCTTTTGCGAACCATTTTCCCTGAGAAGCTAGTAATGGAAAAAGAAGGTCTTCGAACCAATGCTAAGAATACTGTATTAGAGCTTCTGTCTAGAGAATACAGGAGATTGCAAAAGGGTAAAATGAAAAAAGCCACTAAAAATAGTGGCTTTTCCAATGTGGCTCCCCCTCTTGGGCTCGAACCAAGGACCCTCTGATTAACAGTCAGATGCTCTAACCAGCTGAGCTAAGGAGGAAACTGTATATTGTTTCGTAATTCTGGTTAAATCTTTTCAGATTTCTAATTACTTGATGTTTTAAAGACCGTTGTGCTTACTGGCGTATTGCCTTTATTGCGGTGCAAATATATAACCATTTTTAGTTTCTGCAAACAAAAACAGAAAAAATTTAAAAGAATTTTTTGGCGATAATATCGTAAATATCTTTACCGAAAGTTAACACCATGAGACTTAATAATATAACCATACCTACCGTCTGCACTACACTTGCCGCTTTATCGCTTAATTTTTTTCCGGTAACCATTTCGGCAATGGTAAACAGGGCATGGCCACCGTCAAGACCCGGAATTGGAAGCACGTTCATAAACGCAAGTCCGATAGAAAAAAGCGCGGTAAACTTCCAGAAAAATTCCCAGTCCCATGTAGTAGGCATATTGCTGGCAATACCAACAACGCTTTTTACGTGCTTATAAGCACCTGTTGAAGGGCGAAGGATAAGTTTGAACTGTTTTACGTTATACACAAGCAGGAAATATGATTCTTCCATAGCCTTAGGTATAGCTGTAAAGAAATTATAATGCTCGGTAACGGTATATTTCGGGTCACCTACAGTATTGTGGTATACCCCTATCGTCGCGTCTTCTTTATCAACTTTTGTTTTTATCTGAAGCGGAGCGCCATTTCGTTTTATATCAAGCGTAATAGAGCCTCCTTTGTTCTTAAATGCCTGTTCTGATACCTGCGCCCTGTACATTAGCGGTTTTCCGTTTACACCCACGATAGTATCGCCAATCATAAGTCCGGCATCAGCAGCAAGCGATTGCTGCGGGAAAGAATCTACTACGGTAGCTTTTACCATAGGATTCATAAAATCCCTTCCTTCTTTGTCAAGGATCTCTTTTTTATTCTCGTCGGTAAGCTTAAGGTCAATTAACTTACCGTCACGTTGAATTTTGATGTCATCACCAAGAAGCACGTCCAGTATCATCCTGTCAAAACGCTCCTGATACTTACCGTCTACGCTAAGAATCTTGTCTCCGTTTTTAAAACCAACGTTAAGCCCGGTCTCACCAAAGGCAAGTCCGTCACGCTGTACCATTTCTGTGGCTACATATTTTTTACCGTAAGTAGAATAAACAACAGTATAGATGAACCAAGCCAGAATGATATTTACTATAATACCACCCATCATGATGATAAGACGCTGCCATGCCGGTTTAGAACGGAATTCCCATGGTTTTGGTTCACTTTTCATCTGCTCGGTATCCATGCTCTCGTCGATCATACCCGAAAGCTTCACATAACCACCAATAGGCAGCCATCCGATACCCCATTCTGTTTCACCAATTTTTTTCTTGAAAAGCGCAAAGCCCGCATCCATAAAAAGGTAAAATTTCTCTACCCTTACCTTAAACATTTTTGCGGTGATATAGTGCCCAAATTCATGTAGTATTACAAGTATTGACAACATGAGAACCAATTGGGCAATCTGTACAAGTGTATCCATTCTAAAGTTTTAAATTCCTTTTATAAACGCACAAAAATAGCATTTTCTGCTTACCATGCGCTATTTTAATGCAGAGGTTTGTGTTTAAATATGTGTTAATAATCAAAAGTTATGCCCACTATTTAAATATGGAAAGGTAAATTTAACCTTACTTTTGTTTAGTAATACGATTTATACAATGAAAAAGATAAAAACAGCATTGCTTTCTTACGGAATGTCGGGACGTGTGTTTCATGCCCCATTCCTGCAACTGCACGACGGATTTGAGCTTACCGGCTCCTGGGAGCGCAGCAAAAAGCTCATTCAGCAGGATTATCCCAACGTAAAAAGTTATGCCTCTCTCGAAGAATTATTAGCCGATGATATAGAACTGGTAGTGGTAAACACTCCGGTAGAAACCCACTATGAATATGCCAAAAAGGCACTTTTGGCAGGCAAGCACGCTTTGGTAGAAAAAGCATTTACCACAACTGCTGCCGAAGCTGAAGAACTTAATGCTATTGCTAAAGAAAAAGGGCTGAAGCTTACGGTGTACCAAAACCGCCGTTGGGACAGCGACTTTATGACCGTAAAACAGGTGGCAGACCAAAATCTGTTAGGCGATATTGTGGAAGCCGAATTCCATTTTGACAGATACAATCCGTTACTGAGCCCGAAAACACATAAGGAAACGGCGAATGCCGGTGCCGGAGTGCTTAAGGATTTAGGTTCGCATATCATTGATCAGGCATTGTACCTTTTCGGTTATCCTGAGGCTGTACATGGCGATGTAAGGATTACCCGTGAAAACTCATTGGTAGATGACTGGTTTGATATTTCCTTGTACTATCCGGACAAAAGAGTGAGGTTAAAAGCTGGCTTTTTTGTACGAGAAGCCATTCCTGCCTACATTGTTCATGGTAAAAAAGGGACATTTTTAAAACAGCGCGGCGACATTCAGGAGGATGTGCTTAAAACCGGAGCCAAACCCAACCGTACCGACTGGGGTACTGAACCGAAAGAAAAAGAAGGACTGTTGCATACCGAAATAAACGGAGAAGAAGTGCGCAAAACAATCCCTACGCTTCAGGGTAATTATTATGCTTTGTTTGATGGTGTTTATAAGGCAATAGTCGAAAACAAAACCGAACCGGTTACAGCAGAAGACGGCATTAAAACCATGCAGGTTATTGATGCGGTGATAGAAAGCAGTAAATCGGGAAAAATTATTCAACTATAAAATAGCTATGGAAAAAAGACAACTAGGTAACACAGGCCTTCACGTTTATCCCATCACTTTTGGAGGCAATGTTTTTGGATGGACCATTGATGAGAAAAAATCTTTTGAAATACTTGATGCCTTTACCGGCGCATGGTTCAACTTTATTGATACCGCCGATGTTTATTCGCGATGGGTTCCCGGAAATGAGGGAGGCGAGTCGGAAATTATCATCGGTAAATGGATGAAAGCACAGGGAAATCGCGATAAGCTTATTATAGCGACCAAAGTAGGGAGTGATATGGGCAGCGGAAAAAAAGACCTGTCTAAAAAATATATCCTTAAAGCCGCTGAAGATTCGCTTAAAAGACTGCAGACCGATTATATCGATCTGTACCAGACGCATTGGGACGATCCGACGACACCTATTGAAGAAACCCTTGAAGCGTATGCACAGCTTATAAAAGAAGGTAAAGTGCGCCATATCGGCGCTTCTAACCTTACTGCCGACAGGCTTAAGGATTCGTTGCAGATCGCTTTTGCTAACGGATTACCAGCTTATGAAACGTTTCAGCCTCATTATAATTTATACGAGCGTGCCGCTTTTGAAGACGGGCTTGAACCTGTTTGCCTGGGTAATAATTTGGGCGTACTGAATTATTATTCGCTTGCCAGCGGATTCCTTACAGGGAAATACCGCTCTGAAGCAGATCTTGGCAAAAGCCAGCGTGGGGGTGGTGTGGCACAATACCTTAACGAGCGCGGATTTAAAATACTCGATGCATTGGATAAGGTTGCTGCCGAACTGAACAGCACTCCTGCAACGGTAGCTTTGGCATGGCTTATTCACCGACCATCTGTAACGGCTCCTATAGTAAGCGCTACCAGTATAAATCAGCTTGACAGTATCATAAAAGCACCTGATCTGAAAATAACAAACGATCAGATAGAACTTCTTACTAAAGCAAGCGCATGGTAATAAATAGAATGTAATATGAAAGTATTTGCAAACAGGGTTCTGCCGGAAAAGGTATTTCAGAAATTACAGGATGACGGAATCATAATAACCGAATGGCTTGGGCACAGGGAACTCACAACCGATGAATTTATAACCTACGCCAAAGATGCCGATGGCATAATGCTTATGGCCGGTATGAAAGTAACTGCCGATATATTACAGCAATGCGAAAGCCTGAAAGTAATATCGCTGCATTCTGTAGGGTATGACAATGTGGATGTTGAAGCAGCTACAAAATTAGGCATTGCCATAGGGCATACGCCCGATGTACTTAGCAAAGCCACTGCCGATGCGGCTTTTTTGCTGATGCTTGCCACATCGCGTAAAGCATTCTTTCATCACAAGCGTGCCCTTAAGGGCGAATGGAAATCGTACGGGCCTATAGATGATTTGTTAGGGATTGATATTGAAGGAAAAACACTCGGCATTTTTGGGTTGGGCAGCATCGGTTTTGAGATGGCAAAGCGTAGTAAAAATGCCTTCGGTATGAATGTAATTTACCATAACCGAAGTACTAACGAGAAAGCAGAAAAGGAACTCGGTGCTAAAAAGGTTTCCTTTGATGAATTGCTCAGTCAAAGCGATATTATTTCTGTACATGCGAATCTTACCCCTGAGACTAAGGAGATATTTAATACACCGGCATTTGCCAAAATGAAACCCAATGCCATTTTTGTAAATGTGGCGCGTGGCGGAATTCATAACGAAACCGACCTGAAAGCTGCCCTTGATAACAAAACCATTTGGGGTGCAGGACTGGATGTTACCAATCCGGAGCCTATGGATATAGATAATCCATTGCTTAATATGCCTAATGTTTCGGTGTTGCCGCACATTGGGTCGGCAGTAAAAGAAACCCGCGAAGCCATGATGCAGCTGGTGGTAGCCAACCTGTTTGCCGGACTTAAAGGAGAGAAACTGCCTAAATGTGTGAATCCGGAGGTGTATAACGAAAGTAATAAATCATAATTCTAAGCATGAAAAAAGTTTTGCTGACAACTATTATATTGTTTTTACTTGTCCTGAATGCGCAGGAGAAAACGCTACGTCCTACCGAATTGAGAATGGAAAACATAAAATATCCTTTTCCGGTGCAAATGCTGGCGTTAAAAATTCAGGGGCAGGATCTCGAGATGGCATATATGGACCTACAGCCTGCAAAAGCCAACGGAAAAACCGTATTGCTGCTGCACGGCAAAAACTTTCCGGCAATGTACTGGGAGCAAACGGCCAATGATCTGGCTAAAGAGGGGTACCGGGTTGTGATGCCCGACCAGGTAGGTTTCGGAAAATCGTCTAAACCGGGAAATATTCAGTATACTTTCCAGCTTTTGGCACAAAATACAAAGGCGGTTCTTGATGCGCTTAAAATCACTAAAGTTAATGTTGTAGGGCATTCTATGGGAGGAATGCTTGCCACGAGGTTTTCATTGATGTATCCTGAGGTTGTTGAGAAGCTTGTGCTTGAAAATCCGATAGGACTTGAAGACTGGAAAACCGTAGTGCCATATCAAAGTGTGGATGACTGGTATGCCGGAGAGCTGAAACAGAATTACCAGACCATGAAGGAGTATCAGCTTAAATTTTATTATGACAACCAGTGGAAGCCCGAATATGACAAATGGCTTTTGCCGGTTGCCGGATGGACAGTAAACAAAGACTATGCTGTTATTGCAAAAAGTTCGGCCCTAACGTATGATATGATCTTTACACAGCCGGTGGTATATGAATTTGAGAATCTGAAAATGCCTGTATTGCTTATTATAGGGCAGCGTGACCGTACTGCACTTGGAAAAGGCAAAGCACCAAAAGAGGTCCAGGAAAAGTTGGGTAATTATCCGTTACTCGGAAAAGAAACCGCAAAGAAAATTCCAAATGCTGTTTTAGTTGAAATAGAAAATACCGGACACCTGCCACATATCGAAGTGTATGATAAGTTCATTACACCGCTGAAAGAGTTTTTGAAAAAATAGTCGTTTTTCTGACTCAGTTCGGGCAAAAGCCCTTGTGTCCGATCCGCGTCATCCACTGCGAGGTATTTGTTACATCTCTCATTCATCGGGAATACTGAGGGTGACGAGATAAGTAAAACTTTCAAAATTATCATAAATGAAATATTTTCAACTGATGTTATTTGTATTATGCATCTCACTTCAGCTATCCGGGCAGGAAAAAATGAGCGTGGAAATGGATGAATTCAAGACTGAAATTCAACCTTATTTTGATAAAATCAAGGAAAAGGATATGGCTTCTCTGGTTCCTTTTTACAAAGATGGATTATGGGGATATCTTGATGGTAAAACATTAAAAGTGGTTGTTCCTCCATTTGCCAATCTTCTCAATTTTTATGGGGAAGTGCCGGAGTTTATGGGTAATTCTTTTCTTAACGGCAGTAAAAAGGGATTTTTGCTGAATATTGAAAATGGGAAAATTCAAATGAATTATACTGATCTGGAAAAAACGATACCGCCACCTATGATGAGTTTTTCCCGGGATGAACCTCCCCGAACAATGAGACGTTCTTTTTTTGGGGCAACAATAAAGCCTCATACAGAGGGGTATAGAGGGTTTGAATACAAAATAAGCGACGGCAGTTATATCCTTACAGCTTATTCAGATTTATACAATCCTGACAAAGAAACCAGTCCCGACATTACGGATCTGGTGATGGACAAGCAATTGCATCTTATTGTAAAAAGAGATTTCTTATACGGAATTATTGATTCTTCCGGGGTGGCATTAAAGGGTTTTGATTTTAAATTTAAAAAGATTTTACCCGTTCAGTTGCCTGGTGATCATGATGTTCAATGGTTTTTAGTTGCTGAGGTGATTAATGATGAAGAGGTATATAGCTTTATTAATCAAAAAGGTGAATATAGGCTCAAGCATCAGCTCAACCCGCAATTTTATAGTTTATGGAATACCGGGGCAGAAGACTATCCATATTACAAAATCAAATATAATCAATTGGGTTATGTGGTTTCGAACGGTGTTTTATACGATTTGGTGACGTTGAAAAAACCTATGAAGCCAGAGCCCAACCTGTATATTTCTTATCTCAAAGTAATTTTGACAGATACGGAAAATAATGATGTGACATTGGAAAAAGCAAGAGAAAAAGCTAAGGTTTTTGTTTTGATTGAAGAAGGAGAAAATAAATTTTATATGGATCTGAGTGGTAAGAAATACCAACCCAAATAGTTTTTAGTTTAAATCAAAAACTGTAATTTTTCATTCACCTCGCTAGCGCGAGCGTCACGCTCGTTCCGACAATGAGAGGTTAATTGAAATCATACAATTCCCAGGTAGCATCTTCTATAAGATAATACCGAGAGTAACTTTGCGCCTGAAATTTGCCAAAATTTTTAATGTTAACCATGTCCTTATCGGTCATTAACTTAAAATGTCCCTTTACTTTTATTTTCTTATTCAGGTAAATACTATCCCAGCTTTTTAAACCTGCAATAGCATATATTTCATTATTAGCATGTACTACAGCTCCATATTTTTCATTTAGTGCTGTCCCAATAATTACATCAGAAATGCTCGCATTTTCTTTTACTGAGTTACAACTCATAATTACTAAAAAACAAACTAAAAAGTATTTCATAATTGACTTAAATTAAATTCGACCTTGCATGAACTATTTAATCCCAATCATCTTCTTTTTCTCTTCGGATTATCTCCGAACGTGTTTGTGGATTGAGCCTTAAAAAAACAGTTTGCCTGTAAAGAGATTTAGCTCTGTCATTTAGCATGTGTAAAAAAGAAGTTTCATTCAATTCATCCCATAAATTGATAAACCATGATGAGCACAATAAATCGTTTATACTTTCCTGATTCCTATCTGACAGTTCATTAAAAACAGCAAATGCTTCGTTGTTATATTCAGCGTCACCCATTTTTATCTTCCCTATTACTTTTAGGGCAACATCTTCGAAAAGGTCATATATGTCAGAGAAATTATTTGATTTTAACGCATTGCCGGTTAAGTTCCTTATTTGTTCTAATTCGTTTTTCATTATGTATTAATCAATTTCGGAACACTCGTGCCAGGCTTAAGCGATTCTTTATTAATCATTCTGCTTCTATTGATATTTGCAAGGACTATAAAGCTTGTAAACAATATGATTATGGCAAGGAAAATATAGTATACACCATATTTATCCTGTTTAAAATTACAATCTAAAAATTTTCTATTTCTTATAAAGAAAAAATAATTTAAACATCCAATAGATATAAATATAATAAGAACGCTTAATCTGCTAAGACCTTGTAGAGGAATTGGAAATATAAATAGGCTGCAAAAAAGGAGTATTACCATTAATAGAAACAAAAGCAAAAATGTTGATGTGGTAATTGTTAAAAGAACCACAGTTTTTTCTTCAGTGTTCTTAGATTCTAATTGCTTAAAAAGCCTGAATAAGAAATAATTATACCATTTCATTGTTTATTTAATCTTGTAAAATTTATCAACCGTTTTGACCTGTGTGTTAAAAAACAAATCTAAACAAATTTCCTTCCGCATAAGCGATAATTAAAACGGCAGCCGTAATTTTGCAGCATGAACGGAGAAGTAAGAAACAGCACCCCACAACCTGAAAGCCCAGTCGCTTACAGAAAGGCATATAAAGATGTAAAAGCATCGTATCTTAACCGGATACGCTGGGCGGTTACGCTGTTTTACTTTGCCATGGGGCTTAACTTCGCTACCTGGGCGAGCCGTATTCCGGATATCAAGACCTCACTTGGCCTTAGCGAAGGCGATCTGGGAACTATACTCTTCTGCATCCCCGTTGGGCAAATGTGCATGATGATCTTTTCGGGCAGGCTTGCCGTTAAATATGGCAGCCACAGAGTGGTCGTACTTGGGCTTAGCATGTATATTGCCGCAATGATGACACTTGGTTTAGCACAGGCACCCTGGCAATTGTCGGTAGCGCTGTTCTTTTTTGGAATATTCAGTAACCTTACCAATATATCGGTCAACACTCAGGGCATACTTACCGAAGGTATCTTCCGCCGCCCTGTAATGTCTTCTTTTCACGGGGCATGGAGTACTGCCGGTTTTACCGGTGCACTTATAGGCATCCTGATGAAAGGTCTTAAGGTAGAACCCTACCTGCATTTTATTATAGTGGGGGTACTGCTTTGGGGCGTAATTTTCTTCAATTACAGATACCTTATAAAAGCCAAACGAATGGCTGAACCAAAGGAGAAGAAGAAACGTTTCAGCAAGCCTGATACTGTTTTGTTATGGCTTGGGGCTATGGCCTTTTGCTGTATGCTGAGCGAGGGTATTATGTTCGACTGGAGCGGTGTTTATTTTACCGACGTAATTAAAGTAGAAGGCGCGCTCGGGGTATTGGGTTACGCCTCCTTCATGGCTATGATGGCTACGGGCCGCTTTATGGGCGATATCGTAGTGCGCAAGATCGGCCGAAGGAAAATGCTTATCATCAGCGGATGTTTTATCTCCATCGGATTATACACTGCTGTACTGTTGCCGTATATCGTTCCGGCAACACTGGCGTTTATGCTTGTAGGTTTGGGGGTTAGTACTGTAGTGCCAAGCGTATATAGTATCGCAGGCCGCAGACCAAATATGGAACCAAGTATTGCCCTGCAAACCGTTTCGAGCGTTAGCTTTCTTGGGTTTATGCTTGGGCCGCCGGTAATAGGCCATGTGGCGCATGCAACCAGTCTTCGTATTTCTTTTGCAATAATCGGTGCGTTTGGATTCCTTATCGCTTTTTTGGTGTACAAGGTTAAAGCCATTACTGCCTAGGGATAATCCTAAAGTTTCCTTAAAGCCCTGTTTTTCCTAATTCTTTCCTATTTGTGCCAATAGTTTTGGCAGCAAATGAACGAATTATGAAGAATACCATTGCTATTGTACTACTGATTTTTGTTTTCTTTTCTGCGAATGCACAACAAGCTAAAGACAGCATTGTACCTCCTGCAAAACCGTTAAAGCTAAGCCATGCTGAGCCTTTGTATATTGATCTTATACGTGACCTTGGTGCCCGTAAGGGTGAAAAAGAGATCAACGTGGGTTTTGGGGTGAATGATGATAAACAATACCTATCATATACAGGGTTTGTGGAATATGAATTTGCCGTGGCCAACAGGCTTGGCCTTGAGGTTGAGGTGCCCTTTGAAATGTACCAGCACAACCATAAGGACGGGGTAATGCTGCCCGATAACCGTATAGAGGGTGTAAAACTGGCAACACAATATACGTTTATGGTTTCTGAAAAATACCAGACATCTATGGCGGTAGGTTATATACAGGAATTTGAATTTTCCTCTTTTAAAGATCTTGATCATAACAGTAAACTCTTTGAGGGTACATTATACAACCCTATATTTATTGCCGCCACACGATGGACACCCAATATTCATACACTGCTTTATGCAGGGCCTGTTACAGAACAGTTTTTTGCAACCAACACCTGGCAAACATCATTACAGGTAAATGCCAATCTGCACTATGTTTTTCATGGAGGTTATTTTGTGGGGGTTGAAACCAATATGGAATTTTCCGGAGAAAAACCATCGTTTGTATTCAGGCCGCAGTTTAAAGTACCTTTTTCTAAAAAGGTAAGCCTTGGTGTGCTGGCAGGTATTCCCGCATCAGATCATGATCATCAGGGGCTGAGTGGTATGGCCAGGCTGATATGGGTGCCTTAATTCTTTACGAATTTCAGTTCGGCAGTGCCTTTATTAGTGTGTAGCGTCATAAAATAAACACCTGTAGCAAAACCCGATACATCCCAGGCAGCCGCCCCGTTGGTTTCCATTATGCGTTGTCCAAGGGTATTGTAAATTACAGCTTCACTTATATACACACCATCGGCAACTGCAACAAACAGAAAGGTATTTGCCGGATTCGGGTACAGGTAGGGTGAAAAATAATCTCCTGCATTAGTAACCGTAATGGTGCTGGTTCTGCTGATGATATCGCTGTTTGGATCGAAAATAGCCTGTACTGCTTTAAAAGGGACATCAACAATAAAATCCTGCCCGTTGGAAATATTCTCTAAAACATAATCCTGAATCTCCCCATTAGCACCAATAAGCCTTACGGGTACACCCATCTCAAAAAAGGAAACGGAATTATGCGACTGCATCTGGTTGAGGTTGATCCGTGCTTGTCCGCCTTCAATATTTTCAACGGTTATAGTATAAACAGGAAAGCCCTGATTAGAAACCCAGTCACTAAAAAAGCCTGTGAGGTCAAGTCCAGAAGCAGCTTCAAGGTGAGCCTTGAGTTGAGGTGTTTTTGCATAGGCATACGCCAGCTCGGGGTCGGCCAGATAGGCTTTTAATGCCTGAAAGAAAACAGGATCACCCAGTTTTACACGCAACATATTCAGTACCATCGCACCTTTGTTATAGCTAAGCCTGCTGCTGAAGATACGGTTCGAACTGAGAGTGTCGGCATCGGTCAGGTATATATAACCGCCATCCTCAGATGTAATATTGGCAATGTTGCTCAGTTTCCAGTTCCTGAAAGGTTCGTAGCCATCAAGGTGTTCTATCACCATGCCGGAAAGATAGGTAGCAAAGCCTTCGTTTAGCCAGATATCTTTCCATGAGCCACAGGTTACTTTGTCGCCAAACCACTGATGTGCCAACTCGTGAGCGATGAGGTTGCGCCCAAAGCTCCCCATGAATGAAACCGTAGTGTGTTCCATCCCTCCGCCAAAACCGCATTGGGCGTGGCCATATTTTTCGTTATGGAAGGGATAGGTTTCAAACGTCTGCTCATAAAAATCCATGATAGGAAGCGTCACCGCGAGGTTTTGTTCGTTTTGCGTCTGTGATTCAGGGTACAGGTAGTTAACTATTGGGAATTCATTAGGTACTGTTCCTGCTGTTTGGGTAAAAATGCCATAATTGCTTATGGAGATAGCCACTAGATAGGCCGGAATAGGGTACTGATGCCTGTAATGAGTAGTTTTGGTGCCGTCTTCATTTTCTGTCTGCGATTGTTCGAGACCGTTAGAAACACTCACATACTGCGAAGGGGCAGTAATGTATACATCTATATTTTCAATCTTATCGATAAGGTCCTGTTTACAGGGCCACCAGTCTTTAGCGCCATAAGGTTCGGAGAGTGTCCATAATACAGGAGCCCCGGCATGCTGACTCACAACAAAGGCTTCGTCTTGGGTAGGCGGAGCACCTGAGTAGGTAATTTCTACCCTTGCCTGAGAGCCGGTGCTTAATGTTGATGGCAGTGTTATAACCAGTTCGTCATTTTCATTTTGGGTAAATACCAGATTGTTTCCATTTTGCAGTACCTGCGAAACAGTCAGTTCTGAAGCCAGGTCGAATGTTACATCGGCCATGTCTTCCTTTGCTATGAAATCGGTAGTTATAGTCCCGCTTATGAAGTGTACGTTCGGGTCGGCTGTAAGGTCGAGCCTGTGGTATACCACATCATAGTTACCCGTATGGGCATTAGCAGTAAAGGTCATCAGGTTGTGTCCTGATTTCCTTTCAGCTTCGGCAATCTCTTCGGTGCTTTGGGCAAATGCAGCTGCCATGCCTAACAGGCTGAAGAGTATGGGGGTAAAAATTCGGCTCATAGCAAAGTTTTTTTCAAATGTAATGAGAAAACTGTTTCAATAGTACGGCATAAAGGTTGAAATATGCAGGTTTTAAGCCAAAATTTGAAATATAAATCACTATTTTCGCCTCAGTTAAAAAGTTTAATGGGTTGCTGAAAACAATTCATTAAATTTGCTCCACTTTATTAAAAAACAGTATCATGTTACAGACAGTATTTATTAGGGAAAACAGAGAAAAAGTGATACAGGCGCTTGGCAAAAGAAATTTTGACGCCACTGCACTTGTGGACGAAGTGATCGCACTTGACGAGAAAAGAAGGCACACTCAGGTGGAACTTGACACCATCTTATCTGAATCCAACAAGCTGTCCAAAGACATTGGCGAACTGATGAAAGCCGGTGAAAAAGCAAAAGCTACACTGCTTAAGGAAAAAACTACGCAATACAAAGATAAGAGCAAAGAGCTGAGCGAAACGCTTACTACAGTAACCGAAGAGCTCACGCATGCGCTTTACAAACTGCCAAATACGCCAGCCGACATCGTTCCGGAAGGTAAAACCCCTGAAGAAAACCTTGAGGTATACCGTAAAGGTGATATCCCAACGTTGTTTGAAGGTGCTTTGCCACACTGGGAACTGGCAAAAAAATATGACATCATTGACTTTGAGTTGGGTGTAAAAATTACGGGAGCAGGTTTCCCGGTTTATAAAGGCAAGGGAGCAAGGCTTCAGCGTGCACTTATCACCTATTTCTTAGACAAAAATACCGATGCAGGTTATAAAGAATACCAGGTGCCACACCTTGTAAACGAAGCTTCAGGTTACGGAACAGGACAGCTGCCGGATAAAGAAGGACAGATGTACCACGTAGGCCTTGATGATCTTTACCTTATCCCAACAGCTGAGGTACCGGTAACCAATCTTTTCCGTGATGTGATCATTGAGGAGAAAGACCTTCCGGTATTGTGTACAGGCTATACACCATGTTTCCGTAGGGAAGCAGGTTCGTATGGTGCACACGTGAGAGGACTGAATCGCCTTCACCAGTTTGACAAAGTAGAGATCGTTCGTGTAGAAAAACCGGAGAATTCTTATGCGTCGCTTGATGGCATGGTAGATCACGTAAAAACCATTCTTGACGAACTTGGGTTGCCATACAGGGTGCTTCGCCTTTGTGGTGGCGATATGGGCTTTGCTTCGGCACTTACATACGATTTTGAGGTGTTCTCTACAGCTCAGGACCGTTGGTTAGAGATCAGTTCAGTATCTAACTTTGAGACATTCCAGTCAAACAGGCTTAAGCTTCGTTTCCGTGATAAAGAAGGTAAAAACCATTTGGCACACACGCTTAACGGAAGCTCACTGGCATTGCCAAGGGTACTTGCCGGGATACTTGAAAACTACCAGACACAGGAAGGTATCGTGATACCCGAAGTGTTAAGGAAGTATACAGGGTTTGATATTATTGACTAGTAACTGAGGGGCTGAGGTTCTTAGTTGCTTAGTTTCAAAGTGACAAAGTTTTAAGCCGAATCAGGTAATAAATTAATATATTTGTTAGAACGCGAATAATTTAGAACGCGGATAACACGGATCAGGCGGATTTTCACTAATAATTTAATGAATGTCTGCGTTATGGTATATGATAGCGGATTTGAATCCGTGTTCATCTGCTAAATCCGCGTCATCCGCGTTCTTATTGATAAAAACTTTATGTTTCAGATTTCAGGATGAAGAAAATAGTTGCCATTATAGCCTTTTTCTGTTCGGTTGCGGTATTTGCGCAAAACGAGCAGCTGGCCTTTAATTACTTTGAAAAAGGAGAATTCGAAAAAGCACTTGCTACCTATCAGGACCTTGAAAAGAAACAGCCCAATAATACTTTTTTCATCCAGAAGATTGTGGCCTGCCAGCAGCAACTGCAAAAATATGCCGAAGCTGAGAAATACCTGAAAGAAAAGATTGAACGTACAATTCAGCCAATGCTTTATGTGGAGTTGGGCTATAACTACCAGCTGCAAAAGGATATGGGCAAGGCAGAGAAGAATTATAACCTGGCTATTAAGGCTATAAGCGAAAATCCTTCGTATGTATATTCTGTAGCAAATGTTTTTGAACAGAAAGTACTGTTAGAGTATGCCATCAAAGCTTATGATACGGCTTCTTCCATCAATAAGAGTATGAATTTTGACTATCAGCTGGCACTTATACAGGGACAGTTGGGTAATACCGAACAGATGATCGATAAACTGCTGTCATATGCCTATAACAACCAGCAAAGCCTTGTAGTCGTTCAAAACCAGTTGTCGCGATTTATGAACGAAGAGGGAAGCGATACTTTTAATGCATCGCTTCGCAAAGCTTTATTACTGAATACCCAAAAGACACAGGATATTTTCTGGAACCAGTTTTTGAGCTGGTATTTTGTACAGCAAAAAGAATACGGTAAAGCTTTTATACAGGAGAAAGCGATCTTCAAACGTAATCCTGATACATTCCTGAATATTGTTAACCTTGGGCATCTTGCCATGGAAGAGCATGAAGATGCATCTGCCCGTGAAATACAGGCTTTTATTCTTGAAAATACCGATGAGCCCGGTCTTAGGATGCAGGCCGAATTCAATCTCCTCGAAATGGATATTGCCATTGCGCAGCCTAAGGATTATGCATCGATCAAACAGCGTATCGATGCGCTTTTAACGCAATATGGTACTACTCCTTATTCGCTTAAACTGCAATTGCAAAAAGCCGATTTTGAAGGTTTTTACCTGAAAGATACTAAGGCAGCTACCCAAACCCTGAATACAGCATTAGGTCTTCAGTTAAACCGCTACCAGACTGCCGAGGTAAAGATGAAGTTGTCGGATATACTACTGCTTGATGAAAAATTCAATCAGGCGATTATTTATTATGCCCAGATAGAAGAAGACCTGAAAAATGATGCCGTAGGCCACGAGGCAAGTTTTAAGGTAGCGCGTACAAGTTATTTTAAAGGCGATTTTGAATGGGCTCAGAAACAGCTTACAGTACTTAAGTCGTCATCATCACAGCTTATTGCCAATGACGCGCTGGAACTGTTCCTGCTGATACTGGACAATACCGTTGAAGACAGTACCCAGACTGCGCTTAAGAAATTTGCCAAAGCGGATTTTAAGCTATACCAAAACAAAAAAGATGAGGCACTTGCTGTATTTAAAGACCTTATTGAAAAGGATAATACAGAGAGTATAAAAGATGTAACCCACATCCGCCTTGGTGAGATATATGATAGCAAGGGTCAGTATGACCTTGCGCTGCAAAACTACCAGCAGGTAATCGATAAATACAAAGAAGGTATTTATGTGGATGAGGCATTGTTCTTCTCGGCTGAGATCTATAACAAAAAACTCAACGATCCTGAAAAAGCAAAGCCATTATATGAGAAGGTTATCTTTGAACATCAGGATAGCATTTACTTTGTAGAGGCCCGAAAACAATTCAGGCAGCTTAGGGGCGACACAAATAGTTAATTAAGCGACAAATTATAGCGAATTGTACCACAGAGATTCGCAAAGGTTTTTTCTGCAAAGCAGAATTTCTTTCTCTGAGTAGTTATAAAGAGATTTATGTGTGTTGCTCTGTGTTTTCTTTGTGTTCCCGATAGCTATCGGGACTGCGGTATAACTAATATAAAACTCAAAGTAATTAATCGTACCTTTGCAATAGTGTTCCCAAAACGAACCTGCCTGCCGGCAGGCAGGTAACCAAATCCACAAATAAACTTCTTCGATGATTATATACAACGTAACTATAAATATAGACGACAGCGTTCACGACAAATGGTTGTTGTGGATGACTGAAAAGCATATTCCTGAAGTATTGGCAACAGGCAAATTTGTAAAAGCGACTTTTGTAAGAGTGCTTATTGTTGAAGAAATGGGCGGAAGCACGTATTCAACACAATACTTTGCAGAGGATGCAAAAAAACTCGAATCTTACCTGGCTGAAGATGCTCCAAAGCTAAGACAGGAAGGGATTTCGCTTTTTGGAGACAAAATGCTTGCCTTCAGGACTGAGCTTGAAGTGCTGAAAGAATTTACGGTTTAGAACAGAATTAAGTTGCCGCTAAGGCTATAATGACATGGATAAAGTAAAAGCCAAAAAACATCTTGGGCAGCATTTCCTTAAAGATGAGAGCATAGCAAAGGATATAGCCGACACGCTAACCCTGAACGGTTATAAAAAAGTACTCGAGATAGGTCCCGGTATGGGGGTGCTTACCAAATACCTTTTGGATAAGGATATAGAAACCTATGTGATTGAGATCGATACCGAATCTGTAGAGTATCTTAATGCACATTACCCAAAACTGCACGGGCATATCATCTCTGAAGATTTCCTGAGATACAATATCACTAAAGATTTTGCCGATGAGCCTTTTGCCATCATCGGGAATTTTCCATACAACATATCATCGCAAATCGTTTTCCGTGCGCTGGAGCTTCGTGAGAGGATTCCTGAATTCTCAGGGATGTTCCAAAAGGAAGTAGCCGAGCGTATTTGCGAAAAGAAAGGCAGCAAAACTTACGGTATCCTGTCGGTGCTGGTACAGGCGTTTTATGATGCCGAATACCTGTTTACCGTGTCGGAACATGTATTCAATCCGCCACCAAAGGTAAAGTCGGGAGTACTGAGGCTTATCCGTAAAGAAAACTTTCATCTGCCTGTAGATGAGAAGCTATTCTTCTCTGTTGTAAAAGCCGCTTTTAACCAGCGCAGAAAAACACTTAGAAACAGTCTAAAAACATATATCTTAACCGAAAGTTTAAAGGAAGATAGTATCTTTGACCTCCGTCCGGAACAGCTTTCGGTGGAGCAATTCATAGAACTTACCCAAAAAATAGCGGCGAATGGAGTTTAAAATCAGCAAGGATTTTATTGCTCAGATAGAGCAGTATATAAGTGAAAACCGTGAGGAGCAATTAGTTGCATTACTCGAGGATATTCACTTTGCTGATATAGCCGAAATTATGGGCGAGCTGGACAGTAGTGAAGCCAGCTACCTTTTCCATATCCTTGACAGTGAAAAAACGGCAGAAATACTGCTTGAGCTGGATGAGGAAGTCCGTGAAAAAATATTAAAAGACCTTTCGCCAAAGGAAATCGCCGAAGAGCTTGATGAGCTTAGTACGGATGACGCGGCTGACATTATCGCCGAACTTCCGGAGGACAAAAAAGGCGAAGTAATCCAGGAACTTGTTGATGCCGAGCACGCCAAAGACATTGTGGAACTTCTTCGTTATGACGAAGATACCGCAGGGGGTCTTATGGGTAAAGAGCTTGTAAAGGTAAACGAGAACTGGAACGTGCTTACCTGCGTTCGCGAAATGCGTGTTCAGGCAGAGAACGTTCAGCGTGTGCATTCTATTTATGTGGTAGACGATGAAGGCAGGTTAAAAGGCAGGCTTTCGCTAAAAGACCTTTTGGTTACCTCTACCAAAACACCTATCAGTGAGGTGTATATCCCCAAAGTGGATTATGTAAGGGTTACTACCCCTGATGTTGAGGTTGCCCGTATCATGCAGAAGTATGACCTTGAGGCCATACCGGTTGTTGATGAGCTGGGCAGGCTTGTAGGGCGTATTACCATCGACGATATCGTAGACGTTATTAAGGAAGAAGCCGACAAGGATTACCAGTTAGCGGCGGGTATCTCCCAGGACGTTGAGGCGGATGACAGCATCCTTGACCTTACCAAAGCGCGCTTGCCGTGGCTTATACTTGCCTTACTTGGAGGTTTTGTAACCGTGAAGGTGATGGGTATTTTTGAACCGGCAATGAAAAACCACGGAGAGTTATTTTTCTTTACCCCGCTTATTGCCGCGATGGCAGGTAATGTGGGTGTACAGTCGTCTGCGATTATTGTGCAGGGTCTTGCCAATAACAGTATTAGCGGTTCGCTTTTTAGCCGACTTGTAAAAGAAGTATTGCTTACGCTTTTAAACGGCTCTATACTTGCCCTGATACTTATTTTAGGTAGCCATTTCCTGCTTGATGTAAGCTATGAGGTTGGCCTTACCGTTAGTGTATCACTGGTGTCGGTAATTGTTATCGCTTCGCTTATCGGTACGTTCGTGCCTATATTGCTTAATAAAGTGGGTGTCGATCCGGCATTGGCTACAGGGCCGTTCATTACGACCAGTAATGACATTTGCGGTATCCTTATTTATTTTTCTATCGCTAAGATTATTTTAGGGTTTTAACCGTTACCCAGCTTTTTTGCTATACCCTTTTCCTTTGCTGCCGGATACCAAAAACCGATTGATATCTCATAAATATAGCCATTCCGTATGGCATAGCGTACCACACCCTGCTCATTATTGAGCTTTACCTCATAGGTATAATAATTATTTATGGCTGCCAGTGGGGCATCCCAATGTTTAAGTAGGGTAGAATTGTCATATTTATTGCAGAGTACCTCTTCACTATCGCCAATCTTCACACCATCAATAATAATGACCGAAGAGGGACTGTAATATTGTTTTTTTGGTGTGCTGAAGATGTTGATCTTATTTAGCTTTTGTTCTTTATTGTCAAAATAGAATTCCATATCGCCTATGCGATAGATTTTTTCAACTTTCATAAATTTCCCATTGAAATAGGTGCTGTCGGTACTCACCATATTGAAATAAGAAACATTCTTTTCAAACTCCTTACGCGTAAGCCCGTACATATTCTTCTTTTGGTATGTAATATCGCTAAGAGGGATCATGTCCATTTTCCAGGCTTCTATTTCGGCAGCAAAATCTCTTTTAAAGAAATCATCCACGTCTTTTGTAAATGTGGTACGGATATTATTTTCGGGGGCTACATATTCTAGTTTCTCTTCTGGAAAAAACACACCTTTATGGTTAGCAGTGGTAAATATCGTGTCCTTAAAATTGTTTACTTGCACAATAAACATTGATGTTACCAAAGGTTTTTGGCTTACATCCGGTTCCTGTCCGCAGTTGCAGGCTTCGGTTGTCCATGTTTTGGCATCTGCTTTTAGTTTAAGCAGATTGTAAGCCAGGGTGTCGTTATGCGATTCCATAGCCTGAATGTAGTGTCCGGTACGTTTTAGCTTCTTTGCATAGTATTGTATACTACAGGGACCAATAGCATCGGAGTTCACAAGGCGGCAAACGGTAACTTTGGTGTAATTTTTAAATTCCTGGGCATTACAAAGGCTGCAAAAGAGCAGGAGATATAGTAAATGTTTCATTGTTAGTTGGTTTGGTTAATTAAAATAACGAAAAAATTCTGTAAGAATTGCATTTGTAAAGATGTCATATTTCATTTGTGGAATTTGTGTAATTCGTGGCACAAAACTTCTGTAACTTTGTGGGAGACTATACATCCCGAACAATGAACCCAAAACCCGAAACCCGAAACGTAAAAGTCCTTCACATTGATAGCAATAATCCAATTTTGTGGAATCAGCTGGAAGCCGCCGGTTTTGAAAACCATGCCGACTATAAATCATCCAAAGAAGAGATCGAAGCAAAAATAGCAGCATATAACGGTATTGTTATCCGTAGCCGTTTTGATATCGACAAACAGTTTCTGGATGCAGCGACTAATTTACAGTTCATTGCGCGTGTAGGGGCAGGATTGGAAAGTATCGATTGCGATTATGCCGAAAGTAAAGGCATTCACCTTATCGCTGCACCGGAGGGTAACCGTAACGCCGTAGGCGAACAGGCACTGGGTATGCTGTTGTCATTGTTCAACAACTTGAACAGGGCCGACAGGCAGATACGCGACGGGCAATGGATTCGTGAAGGTAATCGCGGACATGAGTTGGATGGTAAGACCGTAGGTATAATTGGCTATGGTAATATGGGAAAATCATTTGCTAAAAAGCTGCGTGGTTTTGATGTCGAGGTATTGTGTTATGACATTCAGCCGATGGTAGGCGATGCTAATGCCAAACAGGTTTCGCTGGAAGAACTGCAGCAAAAAGCAGATGTGTTGAGCCTGCACACACCGTGGACTCCGGAAACCAATAAAATGGTTAACGCTGACTTTATAAATGTGTTTGCTAAACCGTTCTGGCTGATAAATACCGCTCGTGGAAAAAGTGTGGTAACACAGGATCTTGCCGATGCACTTAAGTTGGGTAAAGTAGTAGGGGCTGCGCTGGATGTACTCGAATATGAAAAACTATCGTTTGAGCACCTGTTTACCGATGGTGGTATTCCTGAAGCATTTCAGTACCTCTTAGATTCTGATAATGTACTGCTGTCACCGCATATTGCGGGCTGGACATTTGAAAGCCATGAAAGACTGGCGCAGGTGATTGTTGATAAGATAAAAGCGGTTTACTTTGGTACTGCCGACAGCGAAAAACAAATGCCGGGTGTAACAGGTATAGGTGGGTTTTTCTTTAAGTCGGATAATCCTGGCGAATTGAAGGACTGGTATAGAAAACATCTGGGACTGAATACCGACGATTATGGCTGTACCTTTTGGTGGAAAGACAAAAACGGTAACGACGCCTCAACGCAATGGTCGCCTTTTGCTGCTGACACGACCTGTTTTGCGCCTTCAGAAAAGCAATTTATGCAAAACTTCAGGGTACATGACCTTGATGGACTTTTATCAAAATTAAAAGAAGAGGGTGTTACTATTGTTGGCGAGCCTCAGGCATACGATTATGGAAAATTCGGCTGGATAACAGATCCCGAAGGCAATAAAATAGAATTATGGGAGCCTAATGATAAGGCATTCCTTTAAAAACAGAAATCCTCTTCGGCTGAGAGGATTTTTTGTATTGTTGAGTTTGGTGATCTTATAAATGTTCTTCACCTTTTTCAGCAAGTTTGCGTTCCAGTTCTGCCTGAAATTCTTCCATAACCGGCCTAACGGTACTTTCAGGAAGATCGGCAATGCGGATGTACATCAATCCATCGATGGCATTGTTAAACAGCGGATCTACATTGAATGCGATAACCCTTGCGTTCTGCTTGATGTATTTTTTAATAAGCACCGGCAGACGCAGGTTGCCCGGCTCTACTTCTTCAATAAATTTATCGAATTTGTTCAGGTCGGCTTCAGCTTCGTTAAATACAAAGTCCTTATCCGCATCTTTAAGTTTTACCTTGTACTCCTTTTTAGGGTGTATGTATTGTGCAATATAAGGGTCGTAATAGTGCGACTTCATGAATTCGATCATCAGCGATTTAGAAAAGTCCGAGAACTGGTTACTGATACTCACCCCACCGATAAGGAACTTATGTTCCGGATAGCGAAGGGTGGTGTGCACAATACCTTTCCATAAAAGGAATAGCGGCATCGGCTTTTGCTGGTATTCTTTTACGATAAAGGCACGGCCCATCTCGATGGATTTGCTCATCATGTCATACAGTTCCGGCTCGAAACGGAACAGGTCATGCAGATAGAACCCATCAATACCATATTTTTTATAGATTTCTGATCCAAGTCCCATACGGTAGGCTCCGGCAATCTGTTTAGTGTCTTCGTCCCAAAGGAACATATGGTGATAGTACTTGTCGTACTGGTCAAGGTCAAGCGATTCGTTGGTTCCTTCACCCACCTCACGGAATGTAATTTCACGAAGGCGGCCTATTTCATGGAGTATATTAGGTATCTTATCTGCCGATACGAAGAAAACCTCATAGTTTTTGCTTTGCAGCAGTCGGTAATCGCCTTTTCTAAGCGCAGCAACCTCACCCATAATTTTGTCAAGGTGTGCAGGTGTAGCAATATCTTTAGGCCCTCTTGAAGTGATTTTGGTAAGGTTCAGGTTAGAAGTGTCAATCAGTTTGGTTTCTTTCTCAAACGGGTTGGCCAGCATATAGGTTTTTATCCTGATGAATTCGGTATAAGCCTCAAGTGTTTCGTGTTCTGCCTGTTCTGCAACCGATATTGGTTTGCCTATCCTTACCTTAATAACGCGGTCTTTTTGGGTAAGCAGTTCCGAAGGCAGCTTTGCGGTACGCAATGTATCGCTCAGTTTTGAAAGGAAATAGAATAGTCGGCTGTTCTTAGCATGGAAGTAAATAGGGACAACGGGTACTTTTGCTTTTTTGATAAGTCGCATCGCGCCTTCTTCCCAGGGTTTATCTACTACCAGTTTATCATCTTTGTAAGTTGAAACCTCCCCGGCAGGAAAAATCCCCAAAGGTTTACCGTCGCTAAGATGGCGAAGTGCATCCTTAATTCCGGTAACGCTCGATTTGGCATCCTTGTGGTTCTCAAACGGATTAACCGGCATTACATAGGGCTTAAGCGGTTCTATACGATGCAATAGAAAATTAGCGATGATCTTAAAGTCAGGATCCTGTTCAACCATTAATTTTAAAAGCAGGATGCCATCTATACCGCCCAGAGGGTGGTTAGAAACGGTAATATAAGGACCTGTTTTAGGCAGTCGCTTAAGGTCTTCTTCAGGAATTTCAAATTTTATCTGGAATTCATCAAGTATGGCGTTCAGGAACTCAAGATCGCTAAGATGCTTGTTCCTGTCGTATATTTTATTCATCGTGGAGATCTTTAGAACCTTCATCAGAAGCCATCCTGAAAAAGTCCCCAAAAACCCATATTTGTCAGTCTTTATTGCTTTCGCAACTTCTTTAGCTGTAACTAAACTCATGCTACATTCGTGTTTCGGGCGAAAAACAAAGATAACAATTATAGCGAAACGTTAAGGATGATTATCTTTTTTAATGATTTTATTAAAAAACACACATATTCCTTTCATTTACTGGGTGTTGAGGGTAAATATGGCCGGGTTATTCCATTTGTTTGCTTTTTTGGTTATTTTTGAAAACCAAACTATATGCAATGAGAATTATTTCTTACAATGTAAACGGCATCCGCGCCGCTTTTACGAAAGGATTTATGGACTGGTTAAAACAGGCCGACCCCGATATCATCTGTCTTCAGGAAATTAAAGCAACTCACGACCAGGTGGCCATTCACGAGATTGAAGAGGCCGGTTATCCTTACCACTATTGGTTTTCGGCACAAAAAAAAGGCTATAGTGGTGTTGCTGTATTCTCTAAGCATAAACCCAACAATGTTGTATACGGCACAGGGATTGAGCACATGGACTTTGAAGGCCGTAACCTGAGGCTGGATTTTGATACTTTTTCAGTAATGAGCCTGTACCTGCCATCGGGAACCAATATAGACCGACTGGACCATAAATTCAAATACATGGACGATTTCAGGCTTTATATTGACAACCTGAGAAAAGAGATTCCGAACCTTATTGTTTGTGGTGATTATAACATCTGCCACGAAGCGATAGATATTCACGACCCTGTGCGTAATGCCAAGGTTTCAGGATTTTTGCCGGAAGAAAGGGCATGGCTTGATGCTTTTATGAAAAGCGGCTTTGTAGATACCTTCCGCCATTTTAATAAAGACCCTCACCATTACAGCTGGTGGAGCTACCGTGCCGGAGCACGTGGCAATAACAAGGGGTGGCGTATTGATTATGCGCTTGCTACCGAACCTATGCGCGAACGTCTTACCCGTGCGGTTATTTTGCCGGAGGCCAAACATAGCGACCACTGTCCGATACTGGTAGAGTTTGAATAGATTTAGATTACCAATAAAACATATATAAAAGATGAAGATGAAAACTATTTCGGCAGCAGTGCTGGCACTCGCACTGATGACGAGCTGTGTTTCTAAAAAGGTGTATACCGATCTGGAAACAAAGTATGCCGACCTAAAGAAAGAAAACCGTACACTGGCAGATGAAAACGCTGCATTAGGTAAGGAAAGAAATGAGCTTGATAACAAGTCGAAGGACTTACAGGCACAGCTTGACAAGCTTATCGCTGAAAGGGATAAACTTTCTAAGGATTATGCTTCTACAAAATCAGGCCTTGATAAGATGCAGTCATCATACAACGACCTTGAAAAATCGAGTGGTGAGGCTAACGCAAGTATGAGCAAGAAAAACCGTGAGCTATTGGCAGAACTTGAAGCGAAACAAAAAGCACTTGCAGCAGAACAGGCAAGGCTGAATATGCTGAAGGACGAGCTTAACGAGCGTTCGCAACGTGTAGATGAGCTTGAAAGCATGATCGCTGCTCAGGAAGCAGGCCTTAAGAAACTGAAAGAGACCCTTTCTAAAGCGCTTAACGGATTTGAAGGAAAAGGACTTACTGTAGAGCAGAAAAACGGTAAAGTATACGTTTCGATGGAAAACAAACTATTGTTTGGTTCAGGTAGCTGGACAGTAGGTACTGAAGGTAAAAAAGCAGTAACTGAAGTTGCCAAAGTATTGGCGGCTAATCCTGATATTACGGTACTTATCGAGGGTCACACCGATAATGCAGCTTACAAAGGCGGTGGCGATATTGCCGATAACTGGGATCTTTCTACCAAGCGTGCTACGGCTATCGTTCACATCCTGAAAGAGAACAAAGGGGTAGATCCTAAAAACCTTACGGCTGCCGGACGTAGCGAGTATGCACCAATTGCGGGCAACGACACAGCCGAAGGAAAATCGAAAAACAGGAGGATTGAGATCATCCTTACTCCTAAACTTGATGAGCTGAACAAAATGCTTAACGAGATATAACAAAGTATTGAAGGCAGTCGTAAAAGGCTGCCTTTTTTGTTTGAATTCCTGTATTATTCTTTTATTTTCTGATTTATTCCCTACGGAAAAATAATCATGCGGGTGAAAGGGTTACTACCAATATTAAATCGCTACGCGATAAATAAGGGCTAATTTCCCGTTAGGGAAAAAATATTGGTAGCCTACGAAATAGCAAAGGCATAAGTTTCCCGTAGGGAATCAATTTGATTTGGCAAGGTTGTAATGCAATCCTGAATTCTTAAGGAATATAAGATTTCTATAAAAAGAAAAAGGGGCTGTCTCAAAAGTGCTTTAATAAGCATTTTTGTCATTCTGACGAAGGAAGGATCTCGTATTAATCAATAATTGAGATTCTTCACTTCATTGCATTACGTTCAGAATGACACTTTTGAGACAGCCCCTTTTTAATTGGATTGCAATATCTAGTTAATCACCAGTTTTGAGTTATAACCGTTTCCGGCAATTTGTAGTTTTAGCATATACACACCGGCTTGCAGCTGCGACGTATTTATTTTTGTATCTGCGGAATCCAGTTTTTGTTGCAGTACCATTTGCCCGCTTACATTAAATATTGATGCCTGTCCATTGTCAAACCCATCTTTTAGGGAGATGGAAACTACATCATTCGCCGGGTTAGGGTAAAGTGAGAATACGCCGTTAGCAAATTCATTCAGTCCGGCAGTAGCATCTTTCAATTTATAAACATTTCCGTTGCCGCCTACGTATAACTCTCCATTAATATCTTCTCCAAAAGTGGTAATGTTAGGGCTAAAATCACCCGCCCAGGTTAGGGTAGCGCCATCGGTCATGCCTATTTCTCCGGTACAGTAGTCGGCAAAAAAGTACTTGCCCTGCATGCTAGGGTACATACTACCGGTATATACATAACCTCCTGTTATGGAACAGCGCGAACTGCCTTCGTGTACATATTCGGCTACCGGAATCGTATACATTTCTACCAGCGAACAGTCTTCTGTGGTATATACTTCGGTACCTTCAAAACATTTCCAGCCATAGTTTACCCCGGAAGCAGTAGCAGTAACTTTGTTGATTTCCTCAACATTTTCCTGTCCTACGTCAGCTATCCATATGTTACCGTCGTTAAACGAGAATTTCCACGGATTGCGAAGTCCAATAGCCCAAACTTCATCAGCACCTTCAATGCCTACATAAGGATTTGTTTCCGGAATATATGGTGCCGCAGCATCTGCGTTAAGACGCAGTATTTTTCCTAAAAGCTCATTTTTGTTCTGTGCCCTGTTGCCCGGGTCGCCACCGCTGCCGCCGTCACCTGTAGCGATGTACAGGTATCCGTCCGGGCCAAAACGAAGGCAGCCCCCGTTATGGTTGTCAAAAGGCTGTTCGATAGTCAGCATTACCTGCGCCGATGTTGCATCTGCTGCATTTTCATCAGCGCTGCTACGCGTATAACGAGCTACAACAGTATCACCGTTCAGGTCGGTATAGTTTACATAAAAGTATCCGTTAGTGGCATACTCCGGATGGAAAGCCAAACCGAGCAGCCCCTGTTCGCCTCCGTCACTCACCATTGTACTCAGGTTTAAAAAAGGGTTGGGGTTCGTTGTTCCATCAGCATTCAGTATTTGTATGCGTCCGGTTTGCTCTACCACAAAAAGGCGTGCATCTCCGGCATTTACAATCTCGGCCGGCCTGTCAAAGCCATCGGCAAAAAGTTCAAGTTCCAGTACCTGAGCCTGGGCAAAACCTGCCATAAGCAGGGAAAGCAATAATAGTTTTGTTTTCATAGCAGTGAATTAATTGGTTTTGTATATACTAAAATTACTACAAACAATTCAATTAATTCACTGGTTAACAAAACATTATAAGTTGGCTAAAGCCTTGCTCTTAGGTGACTTCACTTTATAGCTTATTCTCACTTTTTTAGTTTCTGCCGGTTTAAGGCTCATTTCCCATGTAAGTATGCCCGTTTCTTTGTCAATTTTTGCACTGTCGCTTTGCAGCAGTTCTACCTCGATTTCTTTATCGGTACTTACAGGATATTGGTCTTTCAGCGTAAGTTTTGCAGCTTCTTTTTTATTGTTTCGGATGATGATGTCATAGGTAAACACCTGCTCTTTTCCTGAAGAAAGGAATTTGGCACTCGATTTCTCGGCAACAGTCTCACGTTTTACAGAGATTTTTTTATCCCTTCCCATACTCAGGTTAAGGGTGTCGGCAGTCTGCGACGGATTGATCTGTGTCTTACCAATGTACATCCCTTCAAAAATAATATTGGCTTCACCTCTCAGCATATTGTATTTGGCATAATCGCTTATCTCGGCCAACAGGAATGCTTCCTGCTCAAGCTTCGGTACTGAAAAATGCCTGTAGGTAGCAGGTAGCTTTATTTCTTTCAGGGTTACACTGTGCTGCTTGCCATTGGATGCGATATCGTAAGGGATATCAATATCAAACGATACGTTCATTTGGTTTTCGGTGATTGTAGTGTATTTGTCAAGCGATGATTCTTCAAGAGCAGGGCTTACATTTCCGGTTGAAATCATTAAACCGGGAACTTGTCCCTGCAGCGTCTGTACAAAATCTGCATTTGGTTTTCCTTTAAATCTTTTTTGAACAGTAACGACTTCTTCAAGAATAGTCTGATCAAACCTCAAAAACCACGGAGTCAGTTCCGGTGCATAGCTGTTTTGGTTGGGTGAACCGCTTGAAAGGGTAAGTTTTACCTTTTTCCAGTCAATACCGGTATTTTGCACTACCTGTGCTTTATACAGCATGTTGATAGGTGAGGTAATATCATCGGCCCTCAAATCATAGAATGGCTGCCAGGATGCGCCCTGTGTAAGGTAGCTGATGTCTAGTTGTGTGCTAAGCGCGGTTTCACTCATTATCTGTAATACCAGTTTTCCGGTAGATATTTTTTCTTCTTTACTGATGTTCACTTCAAGCCTGCTTTTCAGATTGGCAAGCTTTTCATTCAGCTTTTGTTCTTTGGTATATAGCGTATTGATGGTGTTGGCGGTTTCAGTGCGTTTCGCTTTGTAATAATCTACCATCTTCATCAGTTCGGTAACACTAAGTCCCGACTGCTGCCCGTATACCTGGTTGTTCTTGTCGAGCAGTTCGAGGGTTTTTTGTTCTGATGTTTTCTGGTTGACTACCAGCGCAATCTCTTTCTCTACCAGAGTAATGCTATCACGTACTTTCTTCAGGGCAGGGGAGTTCTCATCGGGTTCAAATTCTGAGATATAATTGTTGGTGAATTGCGACGATAGTATCGTAACATTCGAAGGTACACCCACCTGAAGCGTGTTTTCCAACAGGTAATTGGCTACGTTCTTAATTACTACTTCCGATGTACCTGCCGGAAGCGTTACGGCTGCCGATTGCGTGATTTCAGCCGAATTGAAATAAACGGTTGCGGCTTTTACTTTTGCAGAAGTAAATATTGGTTTTTGTGCAAATGCAGCGGCAGATGCCAAAAAAAGCAGAAGGAATATCTTTTTCATAAAGTTTGTCTTTACTACTATAGATTATCTTTCTGCTTAAAAGGTTGGGAAGACCGGTAAATATTTTTCTGTTTTCTTTTGTCTTGCCACAAAAGAAACAAAAAGGCACGGCTGAACTCCTTAGGCTAAAAATTATTGCACTCGGCTAAACCATCCGAACTCGCCTTCGGCTCAAACAGCGGATGCTTCTTTACGCCTCGCTTATAATTTTCTTCACGCCACGGAGTTTAATGCCGTAGCTTCACTCATGCCTAACGGCTAAGATTTGGTTTTTCTGCTCCTTCTCCTTTGGAGAGTCCCGATAGCTATCGGGTGGGGGGTGAGGTCGTTCTTTAAAAAACCTCCTTAGACAGGTTAAAGAAAAAGTCCTTTACTCCGGTGGTATCATTCTCAAACGGATTAGTTTCCTTAATTTTTATGCGGGAGCGTGCACGTCCGGTAACATCCACCTGGCCGGTTTGGGCAATGGTGTCTTCGGCAGTTACAAGGCCGCGTCGCAACATCAGTTTTTTAATGTAGTCGTTATGTTTCACGGCAAAAGGCTTCAGTTTGCCTTCTTCGTTAAACTGCCACATAAAGCCTTTTGGCCTAGGGATAATGCTTGCCAGATAGATACACTCGTCAAGCGTAAGCTGGCCTGGGCTTTTTTGGAAATAGTAGGATGATGCTTCGCCTATACCATATACATCAGGACCCCATTCGATGATGTTGAAATATACCTCAAGCATACGCTCCTTACTGGCAATGCGGTTGTTCTCGAGTATATAAACCAAAAGGATCTCTTCCAGCTTTCGCGAAAGCGTTTTCTCACGGGTAAGGAATACATTCTTAACCAGCTGCATGCTGATGGTACTTGCACCACGGGAGAATTTCCTTGTTTTTATATTCTTGATGATGGATTGTTTGAATGCCTCATTTATAAAGCCCCTGTGACTAAAGAATGAAGGGTCTTCGCAGGTAAGTACCGCTTTGCGAAGGAAAGGCGATATCTGCTCCATTGGGGTGTAGTAAGGATTGTCTACCGTAAGCGGAATGGCACGTTGCACCCTTCCGTTATCAATTGCCCTGTAGGTAAATGCGGTATTAAGTTTCGCCAGGTCGGCAGCACCATATTTAATGATCTTAAACCCGTCTTTTTTCAGGCTGCTGTCAAATACCAGTTCTCTGGGTTTGTTCTTATTGTACAAAAAGTCGAGGTTGTAGCTAAAGCTGCCTTCGGCTTCCATGCCTTCAAAATTGGTAAATAACCCTTTAGGTAACGATACGATAAAGTCCTGCGCTGCCATTTTAGGGATACGTGCCTTCATTTCATAGATAGTATCTTCCTCTACGCTGTATTTCAGGAACGGGTGTACCTTTATTTTGTTCAGCTGCATGGTTGAGGTACTGTCAAGTGCTACGAAATCGGAGCCAAAAAGAAAACGGTAATCAAAACGGGCATTGTCTATCACCACATCCTGATTGGCAATACGCTTATGGTTGATCATGAAATTCTTGATAGAGGCATAACCGTCTATATGCAGTTTGCCAAGACTCATGTCAATATCTTCCACATTCAGGTGAATGGCATCAAAGCCCGATGTAAGCCCGTAACGTTCGTTAAGGTAAGGGATTTGGATCTGTGTCCCATCGGTATTGAAAAAGTCAAGGTCGGCCTGTTTATTCCTTGGGTCGGCAAAGCCTTTAACTTTCCAGTTTTGTGCGATGTCTTTTGCCGTAACTCCAATGGTCGATTCCAGTTGTTTGTCGGCCAGTTTCAGTTCTTTCAGGTGAAGCGTTACCTTCCTGCCCATATCGTCAAGGCGCAGGTTCAGGTTAGTAAGCACCATATCGGTAGGTACTAGGTTAAGGGCTTTGTTAAGCAGGCGGTAAGCGCGCGATGCATAGTCAGGTCCGTCGCTATCGTCCTCTTCCTCGTCTTTGTCTTTTTTCTTCAGGAAAGCGTCAAAGTTTTTACCATTCTCATTCTTTACCAGTTGAATGAAACCATTCTTCATCTCGAGGCTGCCCAGCTGAACATCACCGGTAAGCAGATGCATCAGGTTAATGCTGGTTTTAAGTTCTTTTACACTCAATAGGGTATCGGCATTTTTAGGTGCAAGGGTTATATCCTTCATCTCAATGCCCGAAAGTCCGTGAAAAGAAGCTTCTTTTACGGTAAAGGTACTGTTGTACTCGGTATTCATCTTACCCGATACTTTTATGATTGCCTTTTGCAGGATAGAATTCCTGAAGGCAAAGAAAAGCACACCCGAAATGATGATGAGTACTATAACTATCCCAACTGCCCAAAGGGCTATCTTTTTAATTCTGTTTTTTCGCATTCTTTATAATTGCTTAACCGAAGAGGTAGCCTGCCACATCTTCAATTTTGGCTACCAGCTTTACTTCGATCAGTGTATTTTTTAATGATATCTTATTGTATTTGGAAACAAAAATAGTTGAAAATCCTAACTTCTCGGCTTCCAGTATGCGCTGTTCAACCCTGTTTACCGGACGAATTTCACCCGATAATCCAATCTCTCCGGCAAAACAGAAATCCTTATTTACCGGTATGTCCTCGTTAGAGGAAAGTATTGCGGCTACTACAGCAAGATCTATAGCCGGGTCGTCAACGTTTATACCTCCTGTTATGTTCAGGAAAACGTCTTTGGCCCCCAGCCTGAAACCGGCTCTTTTCTCGAGTACTGCCAGTATCATGTTCAGCCTTTTGGCATTATAGCCCGTGGTAGAACGTTGCGGTGTTCCGTATACTGCGGTGCTCACCAATGCCTGAATCTCAACCATTAGCGGGCGCATGCCTTCCATAGTTGTAGCAATTGCCGTGCCGCTCAGGTCTTCTTCTTTGTGAGATATCAGTATCTCCGAAGGGTTAGATACTTCCCTTAAGCCTGTACCCAGCATTTCGTAGATGCCCAGTTCGGCGGTAGACCCAAAACGGTTTTTTAGTGAGCGTAGTATACGGTACACGTGGTTTCTGTCGCCTTCAAACTGAAGTACAGTGTCTACCATGTGTTCCAGTATCTTAGGTCCTGCAATACTGCCGTCTTTAGTAATGTGGCCTATAAGTATTACGGGTACATTGGTTTCTTTGGCAAACTTAATGAGTTCAGCTGTGGTTTCGCGTATCTGCGATATGCTCCCTGCCGACGATTCTATAAAATCGGTATGCAGGGTTTGTATAGAGTCAATAATAAGCACTTCGGGGTCAATAGCCTCTATTTGCTTAAAGATGTTCTGGGTTTTGGTTTCGGTAAGTATGTAGCAGTTATCGGCATCAGGCGTGATCCTTTCAGCACGCATCTTTATCTGTTTCTGGCTTTCCTCACCCGATACATAAAGCGTTCGGAAAGGAAGTTTTAGAGAAATCTGCAACAGGAGCGTACTCTTACCAATGCCGGGTTCTCCACCTAAAAGCGTAAGCGATCCCGGTACGAGGCCACCACCCAATACACGGTTCAGTTCGGCATCGCCGGTATCAAGTCTGATCTCAGCAGCCGAGTCAATTTCGTTTATACGTAATGGTTTTGCGGCTCTTTTTACCTCACCTGTGCTGGGTTTCCAGGCCTGTTTCTCTTCTTTCTGGATGATCTCCTCTACAATGGTGTTCCATTGTTTGCAGGAGTTGCACTGTCCCTGCCATTTGGCATACTGTGTCCCGCAGTTCTGGCAGAAGAAGGTAGTCTTTAGTTTGGCCATGAAATGATGTTCTGGTTTTTTTGGTTCTCAAAAATAATGAAAAGCATACACTTTTAAAGTTAAAATTATATGCTCTGCTTATATATAATGACAGAGACGTTGCATTGCAACGTCTCTGCCCGTGTTTTAACTCTGAAACTTAGTTACTCAGCTACTTAGCAACTTTATTTAAGATTATCTGCTTTTTCAAGCATCATGTCTTTTGTGTATTCACCTACTTCGCTGTACCCGTAGCCTTTCATGTATGCATTAATGGCTTTTTTGTTCTCACCCATTTTCTCATAGTAAAGGCCGGTATAGTATTCAGCAAAAGTTGTTTTAGGGTAGTTTTTTGATGCTACATCCGAAAGCAGTTTCAATTCCTCGTAAGCTCCATTTTTAAGGATAGCAGCTTCAATAGCCCTGAAATCGTTAAGGCGCACCGGAATCTTAACACCCAGGTCTTTTTGGATTATGTCATATTTTTTGGTCAGGTAATCTACATAGCCTGATTTTAGCGTAACGATCTTTTCCTGGTATTCGATAGATGTTATTGGCTGGTATATCGAGAAGATATGATACATCGCCTCAGGAATAGCAAAAGGAACCAGCGAGTAATGCGAAGCATTTTTTATATCGTCAAAATAATACTTAAGCGTAGGGCTTGGTGCTTTTTTAATGTTCTCATCAAGCGTTTTTATTTTCTTCTGCATCTTCTGTACATCGCCATCGGCGGTAGCCAGATAGTAATATATAGGAGTTTTGATGTCGGCAAGCCTTCCGGCAAGGTCAACTTCCATTTCTTTTGGCAGCTCAGGGCTTAATGCTATGTAGGCATTGAAAAGAGGATTTTCCTTATAAAGGAAGAAGTTTATATAACCCGCAGTCAGGTCGTGACCTGCAATTATTTTGAACGGAGAGATACGGTATTTTTTCTCAACATAGGGCATCATCTCGGTTACAATGAAGTCGAAGAATTTCTCGCTGAATTCATCGGGCAGTCCGGTTTCTTTTTCAACGTGGCAATCGGTCTTGCGTTCGTTGTTCTTATTTTGGCTGATACCAACGATGATAACTTCAGGAAGGTCATTCCAATATTCGGTATACGACAGCATTCCTGAGAAAGGGTCTACCAGATAATCGCCATCAAGCAATACCAGTAGCGGGTATTTTTTATTTTTGTTTGCCGGAGAATCGTATGATGCCGGAGTAACAACAGTGATCTGTCGGTTTACTTTAAGTTTTTCCGATGGGATGTCTTCGTTTACCTTTTTTTGAGCAAATAAGGCAGTTGTAAAAAGTAAGAAAAAGAGTAAGGTTTTGTTTTTCATTGCTTTACGTATTTTTTAGTATAAACGCGAAGCAAGGTAACAATTATTTGCGTTTGTAAAGTAAAGGCAACACTAAAAATGCAAGGCCCCCAAGACAAACTATCAGTCCGGTTTGCGAGGCCCAGGTAAGCCATCCAAAGGCCGTACCGGCTTCTTTAGGAACAGCATACAAACCTAACACTCCTGCAAGAGCTGCGGGGTATACCCCAAAACCGCCATTGCTGAAGGTAACGGCAAGACTGCCTATTACAAAACCTACGCACACCACACCAAAGCTAAGGTCTGCCGTTTCAGGGATTGCAAATATGGTTATGTAAAACATAAGCACATAAGAGAACCATATATAAAGAGACAGAAGCATAAAGGGCCATTTGTTGGGCATTGTAGCCACGCTCAGAACGCCTTCCATAAGTCCGGATATTTTTTTCTTAAGCTTCAGCAGCCATTTGTTCTTGCTGTACATGTAGAAAAGTATAGCGCCGCCCATAAGAGCAGTACAACAAACACCGTAAATAATAAGGTTTTGATAAGGTATGGTTTGGGTAAGATATTCTTTAAGTGTGCCGAACTGAAGGATAACAGTTCCGGCCACGCAAAACAGCAGTAGGAATAAATCAACCACTCGCTCGCTGATGATAGTGCCCAGGCCTTTATCAAATGGTACGTCGCTGTAGCGTTTCAATACCAGTGCCCGGCTTACCTCGCCACTTCGCGGAACGGTCATGTTCATAAGGTAGGTAACGCATACTGCACTGAAACGAACCATGAACGGGCTGGTGTAGCCAATATGGTTCAGGGTATATTTCCAGCGGTAGGCACGAGCCAGGTGTCCGGAAAGCCCAATCAGCATCGATAGGTAGATATAGTTGTAATCGGCATTTTTAAAATAGCCTTTTATCTCGTCCAGTTGTGCCGGTGTAAACTGGTTATAGGTATATATAACTAAAAAAACTCCCACGGCTAGTGGGAGTAGTATACTTAAAATTTTGCTTAAATTTTTATTCAAACCTAGGTAAGGGAATTGTCTTTTTCGTTAGGGAAAACCAGTGTAGGCTTAAAGCTTTTGGCTTCTTCAAAATCCATTATACCATATGATATGATGATAATGATATCACCACGCTGTACCTTTCTTGCCGCAGGCCCATTCAGCGTTATGTCGCCACTGTTCCTGTTACCTTTAATCGCATAAGTTTCAAGACGCTCACCGTTATTGATGTTTACGATAGAAACTTTTTCACCTTCAATAATATTGGCGGCTTCCATTAACGCTTCGTCTATGGTAATGCTGCCGATGTAATTTAAATCAGCTCCAGTCACCGTAACACGGTGAAGCTTGGACTTTACAACTTGAATTTGCATGGCGCAAAGGTAATCAATTTAATGATATATTGTCAATTAACCTAACATTGCTTAAAAAAACCGCAATAAAGCCCCTGTAAAGCTTATTTTCTTTAGTGTTTGCAGGGATCAGGTCGTCTTCGGCAGTAATCTCAAAATAGTCCATTTTAAACTCCGGATGGGCTGCAAAAGCATCGTAAACATGTTTTTTAACATCTGCAATATTTTCATTAGCAAATAATTGCCTTGCTTCCTGTAGTGTTTTGTATATAAATGCTGCTTTATCTTTTTCTGCTTCAGATAGTCGCTGATTCCTTGAACTCATAGCCAGGCCATTGGCCTCACGACTGATAGGGCATCCAATTACATTTATGGGCATACCTTCTTTTTCTACCATCTTCTTCACGATCTGCAGCTGCTGAAAATCTTTTTCGCCAAAATAGGCATTGTCAGGAGTCACGATTTCAAACAGTTTCTTTACAATAGTACCTACACCGTCAAAATGGCCGGGACGGTGTGCGCCCTCCATCTGGTGCTCCAGACCGTCGAACGAAAAATGTCCTGATACGGTATTGCCTTCATACATCTCATCTACCGATGGTGCGAAAACAACAATAGTGTCACTTACCGTTTTTACCTTTTCGGCATCGGCTTCAAGTGTCCTTGGGTATTTGTCCAGGTCTTCGGGATTGTTGAACTGGGTTGGGTTTACAAAAATGCTGATTACGGTAATGTCGTTTTCGCGTACCGACTTCTCTAATAAAGAAAGGTGGCCTTTGTGCAAAGCACCCATAGTAGGTACAAAACCTATAGTCGATTTTTTGTTTTTGTAGTCTGATAAAAATGAAGTTAAATCAGCCTTTTTGTTGAAAATAAGCATTAGTAGTGTATTATATTCGAAGCAAAATTAATATAATAGTTATATAATGAGCAAAATTGTTTAATTTTGCATGTTTTAACACCTTTAAAAATTATATAAGTTTTAACATGGAGGATAAGAGGATATTGTATGTATCATCTGAAGTAGTGCCTTATTTGGCTGAGAATGAAGTTTCTTTAATGTCGTATGATGTGCCAAAAATGATTAATGACCAGGGAGGGCAGATAAGGATATTCATGCCAAGATACGGTAATATTAACGAGAGAAGGCATCAGCTGCATGAGGTAATCCGATTATCAGGGATGAATTTGGTGGTAAACGATATGGATATGCCTCTTATTATAAAAGTGGCTTCTATACCTAAAGAGAGGATACAGGTTTATTTTATTGATAACGACGAGTACTTTAAAAGAAAAGCGACCTTTAGTGATGAAGACGGGGTTTTATACCCGGATAACGACGAAAGGGCTATCTTTTTTGCCAAAGGCGTTGTTGAAACCGTAAAAAAACTGAACTGGGTACCGGATATCATCCACGTACACGGATGGCTGGCAGGTATGCTGCCGGTTTATATGAAACATTACTATAAGCACGAAGCTCTTTTTGCCGACACTAAAATTGTAACATCTGTATACGGGCAGTCTTTTGACGGGACACTTGACAATGATATGCTGAAAAAGGTATTATTCGACAATGTGCCGGAAAGCGATGTTAAAATGCTGGAAGTGCCGGATTACAACAATGTAATGAAGGCTGCGATAGCTCATTCTGACGGAGTTATCATTGCATCTGAAAACCTTTCTGATGAATTAGTTAAGTTTGTTGAAGCCTCAGGAAAACCATTCCTTCCTTATGTGAGCAAAGATAAATTTGCAGAGGCGTATACTAATTTCTATAGAAATCAGGTTTTATAGTAAATCTAAAAAAAATATAATGACGAATAGTTCATTTCTGAAGAAACTCATATTTGCTTTAACGGCGTTTAGTGTTGTGCTTTTTGTAGCCTGTGATGATGATTTCAATTCATTGGGTTCTGATGTTATCGATGGTGATATTCATAGCGATATGATAAGGGAAGAAGTAAGTGTAGTAGCTTATGACAGGCCAACAGGTGCTGTTCAGGCTAATAATATGACACAAAACCAGCTTGGGGTTTACGATAATCCTGTTTTTGGAAAAACCGTTTCTAATTTTGTTACCCAGGTGGTAATGGCTTCTGAAAACCCTACGATTTATGAGCCGATAGTGGATTCTGTATATTTGTACATTCCGTATCGTGCCTCTGTAAAAGAAGCAGGAGAAGACGGGGAGACCATTTATGAGTGGGGAAGCAATCTTAATAATTACATTTTTGGAGACCCTACAGCTAAGTTTAACCTGAAAATATATCAAAACGGCTATTACCTTAGGGATTCAGATCCGGGAGCGACTGATAATTCGCAACGCTACTATTCGGATGACCGTTCAATGGTTGAGAACATGACGGTAGGTGAACCTTTTTTTGATGAGGATACTATCTTTAGTTTAAAAGAAGTACGAATTGATGCCAAAGTAACAGCGGAAGACGGGACAGTTACGGATAAAGTTGTAGAGCGAAAAGCACCGGGATTATTCATTCAGCTGGATCCGGCAAGAATAAATCAGTTGTTCTTTGTTGAGGCTAACAGAGGTAACCTTATAAATAATACTATTTTTAAAAATTACTTCAGAGGGCTTTATTTTAAGGTTCAGCAATTAGGTAATAACGCGGTTATGAACATGCCTGATTTTGCTTCGGGAACCATAACGGTTAAGATGCGTGATTATGAATCGCTTACATCAGGAACTACTCCGGGTCCGGATATTAATAAAGGGCGTACCAGAAAAACAGTTACCTTTAATCTTAAAGGAAACACGATAAACTTTTTTGAGAACACTTACAACAGTGCATTTAACGACGCGGTTGCAACTACTGATGTTACTAACGGTGATGAAACCTTGTTTGTAAAAGGAGGAGCGGGTTCAATGGCTGTTATCAATTTAAATGATGCTAAACTTAATGAACTTATCCAGACTGTAGGTAAAGGTGCGGGTAATAATGTTCTTATAAACGAAGCAAATCTTGTTTTTTATGTTGATCAGGCTACTGATAAAGGAATGGGAGGATCAGCCGACAGGAAGGTTGTTGCACCTTACCGCATGTATCTGTACGATCTTAAAAACAGAAAACCGGTTATTGATTATTCGATGGATGCCACGACTTATGTAAGCAACTCCAAATTCGATAAATATATTTACGGAGGTATCATTGATACGCTTTCTGATGGCAGGATTGCTTACAAACTTAAGCTTACCAACCATATTAAGAATATCATCAAAGGCGATTCGACCAATGTGAAGTTGGGGCTTATCGTAACTGATAACATAAATATTACAACCAATTATAAGCTAAAGACACCTTTTACAGAGGGAGATATTCAGGTTAAAGATGTTCCATATTCGTCAGTACAGAGTCTTTTAGGTACTGTGCTGCATGGATCTCATCCAAATGTACCTGCTGCAAATCGTGTTAAGCTTGAAATTTATTATAGCAAACCTAAAGAATAATTATTATGTGTGGAATTGTAGGTTATATTGGCCACAGGGAAGCCTATCCTGTAATCATCAAGGGTCTTAAAAGACTTGAATACAGAGGTTATGACAGTGCCGGTGTTGTTCTTTATGACGGTGCCGACCTTAAATTATCAAAAACAAAAGGAAAAGTTTCTGACCTTGAAGCAAGGGCAGAGAAAGAGATAACCTTAAACGGTTCTATAGGTATTGGGCATACACGCTGGGCTACCCATGGTGTGCCTAATGATGTGAACTCACATCCTCATGTGTCTAACTCGGGTAACCTTGTTATAGTGCATAACGGTATCATTGAGAACTATGAGCCGCTTAAAAAAGAGCTTATCAACAGAGGGTATGTATTCCATTCGGATACAGATACCGAAGTACTGGTAAACCTTATTGAAGAAGTTAAAAAACAGGATAACCTTAAGTTAGGTAAAGCTGTTCAGGTAGCGCTAAACCAGGTGGTAGGTGCTTACGCAATTGCTGTATTCGATAAAGAAAGGCCAAACGAAATTATAGCTGCACGTTTAGGTAGCCCATTGGCTATAGGTGTTGGTAAAGATGAGTTTTTTGTAGCTTCTGATGCGTCACCTTTTATTGAGTATACGTCAAATGCTATTTACCTTGAAGACGAGGAAATGGCTATCATAAGACTGCACAAGCCGTTAAAAATCAGGAAAATTAAGGATGACTCATTGGTAGATCCATATATCCAGGAGCTTCAGATGAACCTGGAGCAGATTGAAAAAGGTGGTTACGACCATTTTATGCTTAAAGAGATCTATGAGCAGCCGAGTGTGATTAAAGATACTTATCGCGGAAGGCTTCATGCTAATGAAGGCCTTATCAAGATGGCAGGTATTGAGGATAACCTTCAGAAGTTCCTTAATGCTGACAGAATCCTTATCATTGCATGTGGTACTTCATGGCACGCCGGTCTTGTGGCTGAGTATATATTTGAAGAATTTGCACGCATACCTGTAGAGGTGGAGTATGCATCGGAGTTCCGTTACAGAAACCCTATCATCAAGCCTACAGATGTAGTTATTGCTATTTCTCAATCAGGTGAGACTGCCGATACGCTTGCGGCTATCAAGCTTGCAAAAGAGCACGGAGCATTTGTATTTGGTGTGTGTAACGTAGTAGGTTCATCTATCTCTCGTGAAACGCATGCAGGTGCTTATACCCATGCCGGTCCGGAAATTGGGGTGGCTTCAACAAAAGCATTCACTACACAAATTACTGTTCTTACGCTTATAGCACTTCGTTTAGCTCAGGCTAAAGGAACTATGAATAATTCAGATTTCCACAGGTACCTTCAGGAACTGGAACTGATCCCTGAAAAAGTGGCTGAGGCTTTAGAGACTAACCTTGTAGCGCAGACTATTGCTGCTGTTTATAAAGATGCACCGAATGCGCTTTACTTAGGTAGGGGCTACAATTTCCCGGTAGCACTTGAAGGAGCGCTGAAACTAAAAGAAATATCATACATTCACGCGGAGGGTTACCCTGCGGCTGAGATGAAACACGGGCCTATCGCGCTTATCGATGAGTCGATGCCGGTATTTATCATCGCGCCACAACAGGAGCACTACGACAAGATTGTGAGTAACATACAGGAGATAAAATCAAGAAGCGGAAAAATCATTGCTGTGGTAACACAGGGAGATACGCAGGTAAAAGCGCTGGCTGACCACGTAATTGAGATCCCGGCTACTTCTGATGCTTTATCACCACTATTGACTACAATACCATTACAATTGCTTTCGTACCACATTGCGGTAATGAGGGAATGTAACGTAGACCAGCCAAGAAACCTGGCGAAGTCGGTTACGGTAGAGTAATCTTTATAATATGAAATTTAAAAAGCGGTTAAGGAAACTTAGTCGCTTTTTTATTAATTCAAATTCCTTCTTATCTTTAGCTGTAAATCAAAGCTTATGTTTTTTGCCATTTTTCTTGTCGTAGCTGTAATCGCCGGATTCTACTTTTATTATAAATCAAAGCCTAAAACCGTAAAAACCTTTCCTGCGGAATGGGAAAACCTGCTGCAGGAGCATGTGCGTTTTTACCGTAATTTGTCTAAAGAAAAGCAACCGGAATTTCGTGAGCGAATCCTGCAATTTTTGAGTGAGACCTATATTGATGGAGTTGGCCTTGAGATTACCGATTTGGATAAACTCCTGATTGGAAGCAGTGCGGTAATACCTGTGTTTGGATTTAAGGAGTGGCATTATTATAACCTCACGGGTGTTTTGCTGTATCCCGATTATTTTAACGAAGATATGCAGTTTACCAACACAGAAAAGGATCGCAATATTGGTGGATTGGTGGGCAGCGGCAGGTTCGAAAGAAAAATGATACTGAGCAGAAGGGCGCTCTATGCCGGTTTTGACAATACAACCGATAAGAATAACACGGGTATTCATGAGTTTGCGCACCTGATTGATAAGATGGATGGTGCTACTGATGGTATTCCGGAGCATTTGCTGGGGCATCAGTACGTTATTCCGTGGGTAGACCTGATGCATAAGACTATGGAGGAAATCAATGACGATGAGTCGGATATACGAAAATATGGCGGTACTAATCAGGCGGAATTTTTTGCAGTGGTGTCGGAGTATTTTTTTGAGCGTCCCGACTTATTGGAGGCCAAACACCCTGAACTTTACAAAATGCTGGAGGCTTGTTTTTATCCTAAAGCATAAATCATTCTCATAATTTAAAATACTTCATTATGAATTTCACCAAACTTGTTCCGAGCATTTTTTACGAAGATATAAATGTAGGTATTGGTCTGTTTATGGACTGTCTTGGATTTACAATGGGCTATAATGGACTTGCTGAGCGTGAACCCTGCTGTGTGCTGGATAAAGATAATCTTTCGGTATTCCTGTTTCAGAACAAAGAGTTTGCGGATAAGGACAGGCCGGAAATACGCCTTCATACCGATGATATCAAAGAGGTATATGCTAAAATAGCAGCTACCCATCCGCACTTGTTGCATCCAAACCTCGATAAGGTGACATTGAGGCCGTGGGGAGCACTCGAATTCGCACTTGCGGATTCTTCGGGGGTTGGCGTACGAATTCAGCAATGGAGCTAACTGCTTAACGTACATTTAGAAGCGGATTTTTAAAAATCCGCTCATTTATTGAAAAAAATGCATTTTTGGTGTTGCATAATTCAAGGATAAAAAACTATCTTTGCACTCGAAAAAATTAGGTTTTTTCGTAAAACGTAAATAGCTGTTTAATAAATACATAAGCAATGTCTAAAGTAATAGGAAAAGTTGCACAGATCATCGGGCCGGTAGTAGACGTGGTGTTTGACACTCAAAACGCTGAGCTTCCTAAGATCTATGATTCATTAGAGATCACTAAAAAAGATGGTTCAAAATTAGTACTTGAAGTACAGTCTCACATTGGTGAAGATACTGTTCGTACTATCTCGATGGACTCTACTGACGGTTTAAGCAGAGGTCAGGAAGTTGCCGGTACAGGTGCTCCTATCCAGATGCCAATCGGAGGAGACATCTACGGACGTTTGTTTAATGTAATTGGAGACGCTATTGACGGTCTTGGTGATTTACCAAAAGACGGCGCTAACGGTTTACCAATTCACCGTTCGGCTCCAAAATTCGAAGATCTGTCAACTTCATCAGAAGTACTTTTCACAGGTATCAAAGTAATCGACCTTATCGAGCCTTATGCAAAAGGTGGTAAAATTGGTCTTTTCGGTGGTGCAGGTGTTGGTAAAACAGTACTTATCCAGGAGTTGATTAACAATATCGCAAAAGGTCACGGTGGTCTTTCTGTATTCGCAGGAGTAGGTGAAAGAACACGTGAAGGAAACGACCTTCTTCGTGAGATGCTTGAGTCAGGTATCATCAAGTATGGTGATGACTTTATGCACTCTATGGAGAATGGTGGTTGGGACCTTACAAAAGTAGACAAGCCTGGTATGCGCCAGTCTAAAGCTACATTCGTATTCGGTCAGATGAATGAGCCACCTGGAGCTCGTGCACGTGTTGCGCTTTCAGGTCTTACAATCGCTGAGTACTTCCGTGACGGAGCTGGTGAGGCACAAGGAAAAGACGTACTTTTCTTCGTAGACAACATCTTCCGTTTTACACAGGCAGGTTCTGAGGTATCTGCACTTCTTGGACGTATGCCATCTGCGGTAGGTTACCAGCCTACACTTGCAACTGAGATGGGTGCGATGCAGGAGCGTATTACTTCAACTAAAAAAGGTTCAATTACTTCAGTTCAGGCGGTATACGTACCTGCGGATGACTTAACTGACCCGGCACCGGCTACAACCTTTGCCCACCTTGATGCTACAACAGTACTTTCTCGTAAGATTGCTGAGCTTGGTATCTACCCTGCGGTTGACCCTCTTGATTCAACTTCAAGAATCCTTACTCCGCAAATCCTTGGTGATGAGCACTACAACTGTACACAAAGAGTAAAAGAAATACTTCAGAAATACAAACAACTTCAGGATATCATCGCGATCCTTGGTATGGAAGAGCTTTCAGAAGAGGATAAATTAGCAGTATCACGCGCTCGTCGTGTTCAGCGTTTCCTTTCTCAGCCGTTCCACGTTGCTGAGCAGTTTACAGGTATCCCGGGTGTTCTGGTAGACATTAAAGACACTATCAAAGGATTCAACATGATCATTGACGGTGAGCTTGACCACCTTCCTGAGGCGGCCTTCAACCTTAAAGGTACTATCGAGGACGTTATCGAAGCAGGTCAGAAAATGTTAGCTGAAGCGTAAAACTGTTTGTAGTTAATAGTTTGTAGTTTGTGGAGGTTTCCAAAGAACTATAAACAATAAACAACAAACCATAAACATACAAATATGTTATCATTAGAAATAGTATCGCCGGAAGGCCACTTATTTAAAGGAAATGTTACTTCGGTAACGGTTCCGGGAGTAGATGGCGAATTCCAGATGTTAAACCACCACGCTAATATCGTTTCGATATTGACCGAAGGTAACATCAAGATCGCAGTTGCTGATTTTAAAACGACTACTGATTTTTCAGAGAAGTTCATAAAGTCAGATAAAGACCAGAAATTCCTTTTGCCTATAACGTCAGGAACACTGGAACTTAAAGACAACAGAATTATTATCCTGGTAGGTTAATCCCACCACGAAATATAAATTAGAAGCCCTATACTTTGTGTAGGGCTTTTTTTATTATAATTGTGGTATGAAAACTACGAATATTATTTGTGTTCATGAGGTAAAAGCTAATAAGGCATCTACGGCTTATGCTATATTATTTTTGTTTTTGACACTACTGGGTATTTTTATGGTAGCTTATCCTATATATACAGGCGAAGGCTATGGAAAAGTAAATTATATGATGATTACCGGTGTTGTCTTTTCATCTATTGGCTTAGTATCCGGGTTGCCGTACCTTTATGCCAGCAGGTTCTATTTTGATCTGGAAAAGGGCAGATATAAGCATGCTGAAGTCTTTGGCCCTTTTGTTTCCGGAGATTGGAAAAATATAACCGGTATTGAATATGTTTCGGTCTTTGGGCAATTTTATACTGATCAGGAAGACTATGATGAAGAAAAAAACAGACGCTTTGTTTATGATATAAACCTGTGGTATGATGGGGACAGATATATAACCCTGACTACTTATTACAGCAAACTACCGGCCTTTAATTTTGCCAAACGCCTGGCAACACAGTTGAACATAAAAATGCTTGATAGCACTGTACCGAATAATTCTGTTTGGGTGGAGTTAAATAATGGTAACTAAGTATGTTTTATAAAAAGCCCTGACTGCTACAGCAGTCAGGGCTTTTTTGTTGGTTAAGTTATTTTGGAGTTAGGTTTTATTTCAAAATTGCTATTTAAATGATGTTTGTAGTCATCAGTAAATTCTAAAAATTTTGAGCCATCTTCTGTAATGAGTACCATTCCTTCAACGCTTGCAATATAAAACCATTTCCAGTTCTGTATGAATTCCGCGGTTTTGATTATAATGATAGGGTCATCCCAATTTAACCATGTATATAAATATTCATGCTGCTTAAGGTCACTTTCTCTCAACCAATTTTCAATTTCTTCATTTCCTGTATAGTCGAAGAAAAACTGATGGCTATTTTGGGTCTTATCCCAGTCAATTGATGAATGGTCTACATTGTAGTACGATTCTAAATTGCTTATATTGAAGTTACTTATAAATTGTGTGAAATGTTCACTACCCTTAATTTCAGTTGATTCCAAATAAGTAACATATTTATGCAGAAAGTGTTGTTTGTTGTAGAATATGCTCATAATTTATTTGATTCTTCTTTAATACACTCATAATATCGCTAGTCAATATTCGGGAGTAGTGTTTTTATCGTAATCCCATCCTTCCATCCAGGCTATTTTCCATTTATTATTTTCTTTAATCATCCTCATCGGATATATAAATTCTCCCCACGACGGATGTGTATTGTTAGTGACATTCCATTTCCAGAATATATCGGCCTTATTTTTGTCAAGCTTAGTAAAGGTAATCTTTATCTGCCCGAATGGGTCATCATCGGTAGGCACATCCTGGCAGTTGCACCATTTATCAGCATCTGCGTTAAAAGGAGCCATGTCGTTAACATGCCACTCAACTTTACCGGTTCGTAATAGTTCATCCTGCTTTTTTATGATCCTGTCCATGTTGGTAATGAACTCCTCCGCAAAGAAACCGCTTTCCTGCAGTTGCTTAAGATAAAGTTCCTGATCGGCCATATCATAGCCAACAATAAGACTGTCTTTAATGATCTCTTTACTCCCTTTCCAGTCTTGTTTGTTCTCCTGGAAGTGGTACAAGCCCTTCACCACGTTTTCTATTGCTTTTTTGTCCTCTTCTTCTGAACTGTCTGATAGGGTCATTTCAGGAGTTTGTTCAGTTATTGTAGTTTCTGTTGTGTTTTCGGTTTTATTGCATGCCATAAAGGCTAGCGGGAGTGATAATAAAATACTTTTGAAGATCTTCATTGGTTTTATGATTGGTCGATTATAATTTATTAGGTTCATTTTCCGCAATATACTCCATAATATCTGCGGGTTGGCATTGCAGCACTTCGCATATGGCTTCTAACGTCGAAAACCGGATGGCTTTCGCCTTACCGGTTTTAAGGATGGAGAGGTTGGCTGTGGTAATGCCTACTTTATCGGCCAGCTCGTTAGAACGCATTTTCCGTTTGGCGAGCATTACGTCAAGGTTGATGATGATAGGCATATTTATATTGTTAGTTCGTTTTCTTCCTGTAAATCGTTTCCATAGTCTAAAAGCCTGCTGATAACGATCAGCGACAGCGAAAGGATGACAAGGCCAAGATTGAATTCGGTATCAGGATATAGGGTGTACATTTCGGTACGGTTGCCGGTTCCGGGCTGTAACGATTCCACCTTCACATGCCAATAGAATCGCTCTATTATCAGGCACAATACCCAGTTTAACAGCTGGTAACATAATATGGCGTTGCCAACAATCCATAACTTTCGGGAAACATTTTTGCTAAAAGAGAAATTATGCATCAGGGGCTTAAAAAATAAACGGCTTTGCCAAAGTACATATAGCATTACAATCATGTACAGGTAGTTTTTAATTGCCAGCAATAGCTTTAATCCTATATTTTTAGGATTAAGAATTAGTTGCCCTTCTGAAGACATTACTCTTATAGTGCCAAATTCATTATTAATGACTTTATGATCGCCATACATTGTAGCCATATCAACAGTGAGGGTTTTTGTGTATGAGCTATCCTTAAGCCTGGAATAAAAAAGCTCACGCGTTTCAGCGTCATAATGTTTTGCGGTTGAGATTACTCCGCTACGGCTTCTGTCTGCATTATGATAGGTTAGTGTGCTGTCACTGGCTTGGTTCAGTTGGATTTTTACAGGAACCGTATAACCGTAGTTGTGATTTGGTACTGTAAAAAAGCTATCGGTAGGCGTTATAAACAAATCCCAAACAATGATATAAGCGGCAAATAATGCGGCGCCGTAAAAAGCTATTGTGGTTAGCAGGTATAGCCTTGAAGCGAGTCTGTTCTTTTGTTTCATAGCGTTATATCGTTAGTTCGTTTTCTTCCTTAATAAATTCGCCTTTTTGCGTAATGTGTGCCAATAGCAATATCAGCTTTCCTAAAAGGTATAGCAGCAGGAACGATGGTAATTGCCTGATGAATATCGTAATATCAAAATACAGCACTGCTGTGGTGCAGAACAGTATGTATCTTGACTTTGCAAAGATGATGAACGTGCTGCCGGCTTTACGGAATGCAACGCCCTGGTTGTGGTAAAACATTTCTCCTTTTTTTATGCTTAAAAGGCAATTGCAAAAGCGTGCTGCTCCTATAATGGCATAAACCAGCAATCCGGAATATATAATGCAAAATGCAACAGCAAACCATTTGTTGCTGACATCCGGCACGGCAGAGGTTAAGGGTGTAAAATAATCCGAGAAAAAATCTTTTATCAGGGCAGGGTCATTATTTGTTACGAGCCTGTAAGCATAACCCATATAATAGAGGATCATACCTGCGGCAATAGTAATAGCTGCACGTAGGGCAAGTATGATTATGTTTAAATGATGTTTCATAATTATA
>QFQM01000122.1 GCA_003243255.1 Flavobacterium psychrophilum
GGGAGAGCAGGATTCGAACCTGCGAAGGTTTCCCAACGGATTTACAGTCCGTCCTCGTTGGCCGCTTGAGTATCTCCCCTAACCTTTACTTTTCAGTTGCTTTTTTCTTCAAAAACTTCAAGAACAAATTTGCGATTTTCTTTCAAATATCTGACAGTCAAAAACTTAATCAAAATTCGCAAAGCCCTTTATTTTAGAGCCGATGGAGGGACTCGAACCCACGACCTGCTGATTACAAATCAGCTGCTCTAGCCAGCTGAGCTACACCGGCAACTTACAATAAAAAAGTCCGCTATTTCTAACGGACTGCAAATGTATAGAATTTATTTTTTAATCAAAACATTTTTCAGGTTTTTTTTCTTTTTATGAATGCGCCCTGATTTTCTGCTTTCTTTTCATCAATAAACGTTCCATGGAATCTGCCGCAAGCTCTACAGCCTCCTCAAATGATTTACATTGTTTTTTGACTATAAATTCATCTCCCGGGACTGCTATTTTAATCTCTGCGATCTTATTTTGCTTTTCACTCGTATTGTCCAGTTTAAAATACACATCAGAATTCACAACCCTGTCATAATACTTTTCAAGCCTATTCAACCTGTCCTGAACATAACCAATCAGCTTCCTGTCAACATTAAAGTTGACTGCATGAACATTTACTTTCATAATCTAAAACTTTTAATCGTTAAACGTTGAGGAACCACCCCGATTACGCGGATGCGCATCGCCGTACACTTTCTTAAGCTCAGCAAGACTGCTGTGGGTATATATTTGTGTAGAAGATAAGCTCGCATGACCCAGCAATTCCTTTACTGAATTCAAATCGGCCCCGTTGTTAAGAAGATGCGTTGCAAAAGTATGACGAAGCACATGCGGACTCTTCTTTACCTTACCGGAGACAACACTAAAGTAACTATTTATTAACCTATAAACAAACGATTCGCTCACTTTATTGCCGCGGTCATTCAAAATTAACATATCAGTATCCGCTATTACAGGCAGGCCACGTCTTTCAGCTATATACCTGCTTAAAAGCTGCGCTGTACAAGGCAACACCGGAAGTATCCGCTCCTTATTGCGCTTACCCAGCACCCTAAGCGTACTGTTCCCTGAATCATAACTACCCAGCTTAAGACCTATAAGCTCGGCACGCCTGATTCCTGTAGTATAAAAAAGTTCGATTATCAACCTGTTCCTTATCCCCTCAAAATCATCCGGATACTCAACGTCCGTCATCACATCCTGAAGTTCCTTTTCCGAAAAAGGCACCTGCACCTTTTTTTCGGTCTTGAGCGACTTATGCTGCTGCAAAGGATTCACGGAAATCTGTTTTGACCGCAGAAGAAATTTATAAAACGATTTTAGTGAAGAAATTTTCCTGTTCACTGATTTATTGGCAATTCCATTTTCTACCAGATGAACCACCCAGCTTCTTACATGACTATAAACAACATCTTCAAGCACCGCATCCTCATCATGTTCTTTTATAAATTGCTCAAAAGCAACAACATCATCAGTATAAGCACGGAGTGTAAGGAGAGAATAATTCTTCTCCTTCAAAAGATAATCCGCGTATGCCTGTTTAGAATTGACCATAAAAAAACCGTTAACAGCAAAGTTATAAAACTTTCCTGCTAACGGTAATATCATTAATCCTTAAAATTAATTAATTCTCTAGAGAATCTCTTAATCCCTGGATATAACTTGCTTTTTGTATTTGAGCTCTTCTTACAACTGAAGGTTTGATGAAAGCCTGACGACTTCTTAGCTGACGTACTACACCAGTTTTGTCAAATTTTCTTTTGTAACGCTTAAGCGCTCTATCAATATTTTCTCCGTCTTTAATTGGTATAATCAACATAATATAACACCTCCTCTCGTTAAGGCTGCAAACTTATATCTTTTTTTTATACCTGCCAAATTAAATTCGCAATTATTTTACCGACCATATTGTATAGCCATGTGGAGGCGCCTGAACCTTAACCCATGTATCTGCCTGCGTAACAGGTTCCCAAGTTGAAGCACCCGTATAGTCCTTAATTGTAGTACTGGCCCAGTTGGTATCAACCCAGCGCTCCTGCCATGAGTTGCTGTTATTAATATACACGATAAGTCCCGGCGAACCATTTCTCCTCGCTACATACTCATCATTATCGGCATACAGATATGTAGTGTTACCCGAAGCCTTATTATTATGTATCCATATAAGGTTATTCAGTTTGTTCTTATCCAGCCATTCTTCATAGTCGCGATAAAACACACACGGATAGCCCTCATGCGTCATTATATAAGCATACGCCAGTATCTTATTATTGTATATCTCATCCGTATCGTGATTAGCCACAAATGTAACCGCCCTGTATGAGTCACGCTTCAGGAGCATATCCCCGTTCAGTTGGGTAAGGTCATTATTCTGCAATGCATCACGCATTTTATAATAACACGCAAAATCAAACGCACTGGCTTCAGCCGCATTGGTCCATGCCTGTAGCGTAGCCGCATTACCATCCCAGTTTTCCCCTACTGTAAATCCGCCTACGGCATTTTTAAAGTTTTTCACCACCCAGGGCTCAAAACCTTTAACATAGTCAAAACGCCAGCCGTCAAAGCCCATTACATTCTTATAGTACTTTGCGATGGAATTTGAATTATTATACAGCCAGTCCTGAACATAGGCCTTATCATGACACAAGTCAGGAAAGCCTCCAAACGAACCCGCATCAGACGCATGCAGGTTATTAGGATGGAAATCGTTATACGAACGGATGAACAATCCTGAAGCCGGAACAAACTTTGTCCACGTATTGCTTCCTGTATACGGATTAGCTTCCGAAGCCCCACCACTATTGTGATTTACTACTATATCAGCAATAACACTAAGATTATTAGTATGCGCTGTTGAGATCAGGGACTGGATTTCAGCAAGTGAACCAAAACGGGTTTCAGTGCTTCCCATCTGATTATAGCTCCCAAAGTCATAATAATCAAAAGGATCATATCCCATAGAAAAGCCTCCGTTCTGGGCTTTGGTAGCCGGCGGTAGCCAGATCGCGTCAAAACCGGCACTACTCCACGAAGGCGCTTTTCCCTTAACGGTATTCCACCAGGTACCTCCGGCAGGAACATCCCAGTAGAAGGCCTGCATCATAACTTTAGCCCCGGGAGCCTTAGTTTGCACAGCACCGCTGTTAACCCCAGACTGAACATTTTCTTTCGATACATCAGCATCATTTGAGCAGCCCCACAGTAGTAGTGCAGAAGCTGCAATTGTAAATATGTATTTCATAATTAATAGGTTTGGATTTTACCTAATTTATAAAAACAAACTTCAAAAATTACATATTTGACAATAGACACCCTACTACAACGTTGTAATGTTAATAAATAAAATCAAAAAGGGGTTCATGCATCGCACAAACCCCTTTTCAAATATCTATATTTTAACTATTACTCTTTCAACAAGTTACGAGAAATAACAAGTTTTTGTATTTCAGTCGTACCTTCACCTATAGTACATAGTTTAGAATCCCTGTAGAATTTCTCAACCGGATAATCTTTGGTATAACCATAACCTCCGTGTATCTGAACCGCTTCGTTAGAAACTTTCACACAAATCTCTGAAGAATACATTTTACCCATAGCACCCGCAACCGTCATTGGTTTATGGTTATTCTTAAGGTAAGCTGCTTTGTGAAGCAATAGTTCAGAAGCTTCGATTTCAGTAGCCATATCTGCAAGCTTGAAAGCAATTCCCTGGAAGTTACTGATAGGCTGGCCGAACTGGTAACGCTCTTTAGAATATTTAAGAGCTGCTTCATAAGCACCCTTAGCTATACCTAACGATAATGCACCAATAGAGATACGCCCTCCATCAAGCACTTTCATTGCCTGAATGAATCCCTGCCCTACTTCACCAAGCCTGTTAGCATCCGGAATACGGCAGTTGTCAAAAATTAGTTCTGCGGTCTCGCTTGCACGCATTCCTAATTTATTTTCTTTTTTACCGCTGGTAAAGCCCGGCATTCCTTTCTCGAATACAAAAGCAGTCATTCCTTTAGAATCACCTTTCTCTCCTGTACGAACAATCACAACAGCGATATCACCCGATTTTGCATGCGTAATAAAATTTTTAGCTCCATTTACGATCCAGTGATCACCATCTTTAACAGCTGTAGTATTCATTCCTCCGGCATCAGACCCGGTGTTATGTTCCGTAAGGCCCCATGCACCAATATGCTCGGCAGTTGCCAGTTTAGGAAGCCATTTCTTTTTTTGTTCTTCGTTTCCGAAAGTCAGGATATGATTTGTACATAGTGAGTTATGTGCCGCTACAGAAAGACCTATAGACGGGTCTACTTTGGAGATTTCCTCTACTACTGTAATGTATTCATGGTAGCCAAGGCCAGATCCGCCGTATTCTTCAGGAACCAAAACCCCCATATATCCCATTTCACCTAATTTCTTAAAAAGGTCTACCGGAAAATGCTGGCTTTCGTCCCATTCCATAATATTCGGACGGATGTGTTGTTCTGCAAAATCTCTGATCGATTGAGCAATCATGTTCTGCGTTTCGTTATATTCGAAGTTCATTTTTGTTTGATTTTTTTAGAATTCCAAATATAAGGCAATTATTTTTACTTTATCAACAGGAAAATTCTGAATTTCTAACAAATCATCAATTTTTCTAATTTTACCATCCATACTTCTCCTTGTAATTATACTTCGGGCAATATCTCTGTTGAAATAAGGAAAACGAGAAAGTTGTAAAAGTGATGCTGTATTGAGATTGATCTTATCGACCTGTGGCGTATTGGTAATGACAAAATACTTTTTAAGTCCCGCCTTAGCTTCAGGCGAAATTGCAGTAAAATCTTCCATCTGCTCCATGCTGACGAAACCGCCTAAAGCACTTCTCCGTTTCAATATTTCCTTCGCATAGTAAGGTCCAATACCATATACCTTAACCAGGTCTTCCTCAACAGCCTGATTGATATCAATAGTTTTTACAGGATTTTGCGCAGAAGTAAATTCACTCTGGGAATTTTGCTTAACCGGTACACCCTTCTCATATCTTTCGGGTTTTGTGCCGAATTTAAAATAAGGTTCCAGCTTTTGCAGAAGGGTATCATGAACACCGGTTACCTTTTTAAAATCCGAAGGCGAATTCACAAACTTACCTGTCTTTCTGTAAGCAGTTAACCTGTCTATCTGTTGGACAGAAAGCCCAAGCAAATAGCCTTTATAGTCGCTAATGTAATTTGGATTGAAAGGATAGATCGTATCCTTATGAGTTGTTTTGGCTTTAAGTGCATCAATCTCCTGCTGATGTGCCAGCCATTCTTTTTCCTGATCGGATTTTTCTTTTTCGGAAGTAAAATCAAAAGATCCGGCAATAAAGTAAAGCAGCTGAAAAACGATTATCAGCACAAACAAAACCATTATGCCTTTTTGCTGATCTTTGGTAAACCTGAAAAAGAATCTGAACGCCTTCATAAACGGCATACTTTATAAATCGAAAACAGAACTTCTCTTGGTATACACCATGTCTTTTAGCCGCAGCCAGAAAGCAAGCGTCAGATATACACCAAACCAAAGTCCTACCGTAACAAACGATATATAAATAAAGAACAGCCTCACGTTTGTAGCACGCATACCCAGCCTGTCGGCAAAGCGCTGTGAAACTTCAAAGCCATGCTTTTCAAAAAAATGACGTATGTTGGTTATAAATGACATTCTTTAGTGTTTAGTATTCAAAAGTAATGGTTTCGCAAACAGCTTGTATGCGTTTTGCTATTTTTTTAATAGCTCAAGGCCAACTGCACATTGCAGGCATCGTTTATTAGCACAATATTCATTTTTAAGCTGCAATAATGATTGTGTATCATATGCCGAACGTACATCCACCTTAAAGTGCCTGAACTTATCAATAACGGTATTCTTTTCTGATGCTATTGCTTCTAACATGCCTATAAGCTTTTCAGGATTCTCTTTACCGATGCTGCGCTCATACGCAAAACGAAAGGGTACAATGGTATTTATAATGATCAAATCTATAAACGACGCAGTAAGAGCTTTTCGCTTTTTAGGGCTTTCTTTATCAAAGGTGTAATGTGTTTGCCAATATGGAGAGACCTGCACATTGAATATAGCGTAGATATCCTCAACAGAAGCACCTTCCGTAAGTTTGGAAAATAAATTCTGGTGTTTATGATAAAGCTGCGCCAGTTGCGAAAGACGTATAGTAGGAAAATTATCCGGCCGATGTTTAAAGAACTGCACCTGATCAACATACACCTTGTCTAATCTATATTTATGACATATATAATTGTACCGTGATTTGAGGCCTTTCAGATACATATCCTCATGCTCATTATCAAGCAGTCCTACCCTTCCGTAAAAAAGAGCTTCAAGGTTCTCATATTCGAACGCTTCCCTTCTCACAACCGAAAAAGGTAAAGATTGAGCAATTTTGAAAAACACCTCACCATTTGTGTTGAGACCAAAACTTTTGGCAAGAAAAGCGAATAAAACAGCTTCCCAGTCATTACCTGTTGCTGCAGCCATTTGAAGGATTGGTAATGCTTTACGTTCCAGGCGTTCAAAGAACAAACGTTCTTTCCAGTTTGAGAATACAAAAGAATCAATATCTTCCAGTTCTTTTTCGCAATATATCCAGGATTTGGCAACCGAAAGACTATTATAGCTATTTAGGACATCTGGAGAGACATAGTGTTTAAGCTCTAAAACAGGAATTTCGCTATTATCCTTTCTGAAGACTTCCGTATCATGCTTCCACACCACATGAAGGATAACATTATCATAGGATGCATCAGTCTCATGACTGTGAACATACCAGTCTGAAGATTTGAGATGGATTTCTACATTACCAGCCCATTTCTGGTCACCGATAGTAAGCTGTGCATTAAAAAAATCAGGGCCTGCCTGTTGCAGGTATTGTCCTGTATTAGTTACACTAATAACATCACCCTGTACTGTCTTTAGGCTCAGCACATCGAATTTTTTAAACTGCCATACGTAATGCAGGAAATCTTCTTTCATTAGTACGAAAATACACAAAAAACTTCACCTATAAAGGAAGTTTCACCTGCCCGTCGTGAAGAAGGTATAATTTGGCACAAGCCCTGGCATCTGATAAGGCCTCATGGTGGTTCAGTTGAATACCATTACGCTCGCTGCACGCCTTAAGATTGGCCGGCTTGTACCCTTTAGCCTTATAAATTTTGCAGGTACACTCCCAACGGTCGGACAATTCAAGTTCGTCATAATATAAACCATAATAGTTCATGGTTTTAATGAGCACGTTACGATCAAACGATTCATTGTGCGCGACTAGTTTTTTACCCTGTAGCCTTTTACGAATCTCAGGAAACAACGTATCAAATGTAGGTACATTAAGCGTCTCTACGGGTTTAATCCCATGCACCATAATATTACGGTACCAGTATTCATTCTCAGGAGGCTGTATCAGTGTGTAATATTCCTCCGTTATAACACCGTCTTCAACTGTAACAATACCAATAGCACATGCACTATGGGCATAGCCTGTTGCTGTTTCAAAATCAATTGCGGTAAAGGTCATAATCAGAAATAAAAAAGAGCCCTAAGGCTCTTTCAAATATATTAAAAATACTCTTATTTGATTGAACTGATAATATCATGTTTTGTGATGATATGATGCTTGCCGTTACCTAAATCAACAAGTACAGCCTGGTTATCTTTATTGATAAGCTTAGAGATTTCCTCAATAGAAGTATTCGCTTTTACGATTGGATAAGGTTTACCCATTATCTCACGGATTGGCTTTTCAGCGATATCCTTATCTTCTACATAACTACGGAAAAGATCCGTCTCATCAATCGATCCTACAAAACCGTTGGTATCAATAACCGGTATCTGTGATATCTTATATTTACGAAGGCGCTCAATCGCGTGCGATACAAGCTCTTCAGTACGCACAATTACAAGAGGCTTATCAGAATGATCTTTAATAAGGTCTTCTGCTTTGGTTATTTCTTCATCAAGGAAGCCACGCTCACGCATCCAGTCATCATTGAACATTTTCCCAACATAACGGCTACCACTATCATGGAAAAGTACCACTACAACATCATCCGGTTTGAATTCATCCTTCAGCTGAAGAAGTCCTTTGATTGCAGCACCGGCAGAGTTCCCAACAAATATACCTTCTTCAAGAGCCAATCTTCTTGTGTAAACTGCAGCATCCTTATCGGTAACTTTTGTAAAGCCATCAATAAGTGAGAAATCAACGTTTTTAGGCAATATGTCTTCTCCGATACCTTCAGTTATATAAGAGTAGATCTCATTCTCATCAAAAATACCCGTTTCGTGATATTTTTTGAATACAGACCCATAGGTGTCAATACCCCATATCTTGATATTTGGATTTTTCTCTTTCAGATATTTCGCAACTCCGGAAATTGTTCCTCCGGTACCAACGCCCACAACAAAATGCGTAATCTTACCTTCGGTCTGTTCCCATATCTCAGGTCCGGTCTGCTCATAATGGGCAGCAGTATTCGACATATTGTCATATTGGTTTACATACCATGAGTTAGGCGTTTCTTCAGCAAGGCGTTTAGAAACCGAGTAGTATGAACGCGGATCGTTCGGCTCAACGTCAGTCGGGCAAACCACTACCCTTGCGCCCACGGCACGAAGGATATCCATTTTTTCTTTAGACTGTTTATCTGAAATAACGCAGACCAACTTGTACCCTTTTACGATTGCTCCCAAAGCAAGCCCCATACCGGTATTACCTGAAGTCCCTTCGATAATGGTACCTCCCGGCTTTAACCTTCCGTCTGCTTCGGCGTCTTCAATCATTTTCACCGCCATCCTGTCTTTTACAGAATTTCCGGGGTTAAAAGTTTCGACTTTAGCCAGCACAAGGGCATCAATACCCTCGGCAAGCTTATTTATTTTCACCATTGGCGTATTACCAATGGTTTCTAGTATGTTTTTAGCGTATTTCATTTTAATTTATTTAGAAGCCAGAGTAATGACTTTCAGAAGCAAAGATAAAAAATGCAATTATAAGATTATGAGAAGAAATCCCAAATAACACCAAAACGGATCGTGAAATCCTTATACGGATAATTTGGCGCAGAGAAATAATTATATCCCGTGAAGCTGGAATTGAAATGCTCCGCTTTTATGAACAGCCTAAACTCCTGAATTTTGGCGTTGATAAAGAAATCAAACAATGGAAAATCACCTGTTTTAACCGCATCCTGAGAATAAAATTCCCCTACAACCGGATTATATCCGTTAGAGTAATATTTAGTAAAATACTGGAAAGTAACTCCCGTTTGGAATAACAAAGCCTTTTTAAATACACGGTCCGTATAATACAAAGTATTCCTGGTAACGAAAGAAGGTACATTCAATACATTTTCTCCTTGTTGTACATTCTGGAATAGAAAAGTATTATCAAGGCCAAACTTGCCAAATCTGAATTCGCGGTTTGCTTTTACAGAAAGGTAATTTATAGTTCCGCTAAACTGTTGCGGTTTTACGACCAGAGTCTCAACTTCACCTTCTACCGGTGGAATTCCAGAACTAATCCTGTTGAAGAACAAATGATCATTCATTATGGTGTACTGCGCCGAAGCGTTCAGCCATTTCGTTTTAGCTTCGAACTCAAAATTATTTATTTTTTCGTTCTTAAAGCCAGTTGCAAAGTCAGTAGCATCGTTACCATTCACATAAGGCCAGTTATATGCCTTATAAGTACTTTGGTAAAGCTGATAATTATTATCCGGCAATTTATTCATGTTCTGATATCTACCGGAGAACTGAAAATCTTCGTTTAATGTATAGCGCACAGAAGCATCAATATTTGCCAGCGACTGATCTGTTATTGAGTTAGAAACAAGCAAACTTCCTTTCCATTTATCCTTTTGGTATATATACCTCGCACCATAGGTAACAATATCATCATTTATTGCAATGGGTGTAGCAACCTTTCCATCATCAAGGATAATGCTCTTATAAAAATAATTATAGCTAAAATCCTCAACGTAAAACTCAACAGTACCTATTTTAGCATTAGTATAAGCCGCACCCAGCATGTTATACATTCGGTTATAACGTGTCTTATTGTTAATGGATGAAGTATAAGCATCACCAAATCTTTCGCTCACAGTAGCAGAACTGAATTCATAAAACTTATTCTCATAATTAAACTGGTGATGTAAAACCAAACTATTAGGATTCGTTTTATTTAACCTAAACGTATGATCTATAAAATAGCGATTTCCTTTCAGAACCGATTTACCATCCCTCATGTAAACATCCAGACGCTCCCTCTGATTAAAGGGCGGATCGCTTTGTTCAAACAATTCAGGCTCAACTATACCTCCATTCTCCTGATTCGAAAAATCCTGACCGGTAAAATGTGCACGCAGCATATAACGTTTATCTGTAGTGTTATAACTACCGCTCAATTTGAAGATACCATTACTGGAAAGCTCATTAATATATCGCCCCAAAGAACGAAGCCCTTTATATCCCGCAGATAAATTCAGGTTTTCAGATGTATTGAGTGTAATAAAGGCATCCAGGATTTGTCCCTGTTCCAAAACAGAACGGTACATAAGATCAGTATAAGGTGTTGGAACATTATAATACTTAATATCTTCAACCTCCTGATAGGCCACATGCTTAGCCTTGAATCCCATTTCCGGAAAAGGATTGAATTTAGTAAGCCCAAAATCAAGAACAGTGTAAGGGCCGCCGTCATTTGAAAGTGAAAGTAACCCGAAATTATCTTTCCTGAGATAATTTACTTCATACTCCTTTTTAAGAGTTAATGCTGTATCAACATAAGTAGTATCCCTGTCAAAAGAGATTATCTTATACATATCGACAGTAGCGACGCTATCTTTTGCGGGTTTTAGTGTCTTATCTTTATCGGCGGCAGTTTTTTCAGCAGCTGGTTTAGCCTTACTACCCAGCCTTCCTCTTTGTTGAGAAAACACAAACATCGGAAGCAAACATAAAAAAACGAAAAGGCTCTTTTTCAACATGCAAATTTAGGGTTTGGGCAAAGGTACTTATTTTTATATATCATAAAAGGTAAATATATAGCAAAAAAAAGAGGCTTTCTTACGAAAGCCTCTTAATATAACTATTCAGAAAAATTAATTCTGAGTTGGTTCAAAAGTAATTGTTCTTGAAGGGAAAGAACCAAGTGACAGGCTACAAGCACCAGAAATAATTAATTTCTTAGTGTTTGAGTTGTATGTACCAGATCCCGTGAATAAAACATCATATGTTTTATCGTCATCTGTATAACATTGCTGACACCAGATTTGCTCAACAGCAGTTACAGTACCCTGAGAAGCATTAGCACCAGGAGTGAATTTAAACTCTGTTGGATACTGCTGTGCAGGACCGTAAGCGAAATCTCCCTCAACTCTAAGGGTATTACAATCACCGTTTGCATTAGTATTACCAACTACTAAACCTGTTTCAGGAGCGGTACCACCTACACTCGTATACTTAAGATCACCTACCCATGTAAAGTAATTAGTAGTACAATCGTCGTTAACAACTAATAGCGTTTTATCATATGAACCTTCGTCTGCAAGACCAAGATTAACAGATGATCCCTGAACAACATCAAGTAATGTAATCTGAAGTTTTTTAGAATCATCCAGAACATCATTATCAATGATATTAACACTAATAGTTCCTGAAAGTTCACCTGCAGGAATTACCACCTGTTTATTAGGATTTACAACCACAAAATCATCACCTTCCACGGCAACTTCAGAAGTTACATCAAAAGAAATGATAACATCTTCTGATTTAGGAAATGCTAAATTAACAGCTATTTCAAAAACACCACCGTTTTCAAAAGCTTTAACTCCAGTTTCAGAAACTCTATCAAAAGAAACAAAGTTTGGTCCACTGTAAGTAACAGTATCTTCATCACAGCTTGTAAGGATACCAAATCCAAGCGTTGCAAGAAGAGCGGTTTTAATTAAGTATTTTTTCATTTTCTTAGTTTTTTTTAGATTATTGTCCGTAACCCGGATTTTGTACGATGTTCGGATTAGCCGACTTCTCTCTTTGAGGAACCGGAAGAGTCCATCTGTGGTCGTTAAGATCTAGTTCTGTAGGACCAACATTTTCGAAATCAACCTCAGCTCTCTGGATACCAACATTAGCTTTTTTACCAAGACGACGGATATCAAGATAACGATGTCCTTCGAAAGCAAGCTCAGCTCTTCTTTCAGCAAGAATTGCAGCCCATGCACCCTGATCACTAGTTGGAACAGCAATATCAGAAGAAGCATTAGGAGTACCGGCAGCAAAACCAAAACGTACTCTTCTAATTGTATTAATCTGAGCAGCTACATTAGTGTAATCTGAAATACTAGCATAGTATTCAGCTCTGATAAGGTACATTTCAGAATTTCTGAACACTTTAATATCACCTAGAAGGTAAGTACTTTCAGAAAAAGCATATTTACCAACAGGTAAAACATTATATCCAGTTTGAGCTGCTGTTCTGTCAATAACAACTGAACGACGTACATCAAGCGCGTTATATACCTGGAAAAGAGACGTACCTACCTC
>QFQM01000618.1 GCA_003243255.1 Flavobacterium psychrophilum
AGTATTTTTATAACTCACTTTTATGTCACCACCTAAGAAAGATGCATCAACCAATTTGTCAACACTCGCTTCCTTGCCATTAAATGCCTCAATTATTTTTACAACACGGCTTTCTTTTATTCCTAACACGATACCAAATTCTAAGAAGTCGTCATACGTGTAGAAGCCATGCGCATCAAATGCTTCACTGAATCTTTCTTTAAAAAGAGTTAGTGCCATATCACCTTCACCCGGTGAATGAATTCGTGTACATAATAAATCGTAGGCTGGAGTAAGAACATGATCACCGTCATCTGTGAGCATGGCGGAGAAATTTTTCACATGCGCATTGCCATTTGAGAAGATGTAGTTGAACAGTACTAGTCTGAAAAACTTTTCCAGTTCAATGGCATAGGTGGGGATATGCCGTTTGATCAATAGTCCAATTTCTTCATAAGAAAGATCGTACTTATAGTTTTTACCATGCGTCTCTTCTGTTACCTGCGCGATCTGGGCAAAATCTTCCTGGCGATATTTCGAGCCATCGCTCTTTACATCGAATCTCTTCACCAGATACGCAGGACTGTTGTCGCTGAAATGAATGATAGCATTTGGTGGCACACTGATCTTGAAAAGTTGCCCCGCAAGTTGCATCGCTAAGTGTTCGTTGGCAGGTGCTTGGTCAAGGTTCTTAAATTGGCCGACCGGAATCGGCTTAAGAATGTATTGTCCCTCCTTATCTGTAAGAACTAGGTTGTTATCGTCAAGACGCATAGAGTACTTTACCTGGACCCCGGAAATAGATAATTTCTTGGTTCTCTCTTGATAGAGATCCGAATCTTCGTTGTAAGGCGAATTGAAAGGAAGAACATGCGCAACCTTCTTGCCTTCGAATAAATCTTTCAGGCACTTCCGGCAATAGCCAGCGTTATCAATTTGTTTTAAGCAACCTGAACAGTTCACGATGTTATTTCTTTCACGGTAATTGATCCAATAGTATCTGATTGCGCTGTGGCGAGTAACAGACTGAAATGGTCGTTCTCATCAATTTTCAACAATCTGCATTGCGTTTGTCTGTTTACTCCTTCGGACAGCAGCCCGTAAAAAAATGGAAACAAAAAGTGTGAGCGATATTCTTGTTGAGTTTTAGGCATCGATATACTGATTGCGCTGCGCGTAGGGTTAATAAAATATTCTTCATCGTAGCGAAAGATGTATTGCTGACGATCAGACTTTTCAAGAATGCCTGCAAGCACTCCGTTATTATATACTTCGGCCTTCCGTCCCATTATTTAATCACCTCAATTTTAATTTCCATTCCCAGCACATGACAGATTTTCATAAGGGTTTCTAATTCAGGATTTGCAATCCCTTTTTCTATGTCGCGAAGTGTCCGCGGAGAGATGCCGGCAATATCTGCCAGTTGCTCTTGCGCTATCTTTCGTGCTTTTCGTCTGGATTGGAGAATATCCCCAATAGCCTCTTTTTCGCTATTCATGCTTATAGAATTAGGCAATTAATTGCCGGATTGACGTTGAAAACCTATTAATTCCAATAATATACAACTAAATAGGCAATTTAGTTCCTAGTCGGTATTATACTT
>QFQM01000123.1 GCA_003243255.1 Flavobacterium psychrophilum
GAGTGAGGTCGAGATAACGCACAGCTTTGGACAGATAGCCCCTGCCAAGAAATTAAGCGGCCGAACCATTAGCCTCTTGATTGGTGGTTTCTCCACCGCTCCAACTTTCTGTATGGAAACCCTTCCAGCCCACCAAAAGGTCTTCGCAAATGTCTTGATGAAGCTGAGGTCGTTCCTTGCGTCTACTCGGACTTTCATTCCACAGAAGTTACCGTATTCTACGTGCCGTCTTCATAATACCTCCAAACGACGCACCATGTCCGACACAACTACTCTCCGACCCATCGTTCTCTCCGGTCCATCGGGCACAGGAAAATCAACCTTGCTCAAGCGCCTCTTCGCGTTACATCCTGATCTTTTTGGGTTCAGCGTATCACACACCACTCGCAAACCACGCCCTGGCGAGGAAGACGGCGTTCACTACCACTTCACAACAACGGAAGCTTTTGAGCAATTGATTTCCGAGGATGCCTTCGTAGAGCATGCCAAATTCGGTGGGAACTACTACGGTTCTTCGAAGCAGGCAGTTCAAGACGTTGCCGAAGGGAAGGGCAAGAATATCGACGGCAGTACGGCCGAGGGAAAGAGAATCTGCATCTTCGACATCGAGATGGAGGGTGTGAAACAGTTGAAGAAGAGCCCTCTAAACCCGAGGATCTGTTTCATCCAGCCGCCTAGTGTAGAAGAGCTCGAGCGCAGGTTACGTGGTCGCGGAGATACCAGCGAGGACTCGATTCAAAAACGCTTAGCACAGGCCAAGAATGAGCTGGAATATGCCAAAACCGAAGGCAAGAATGACAAAGTGATTATCAACGACGATCTGGACAAGACCTTCCAGGAGCTGGACCAATGGGTCATGAAAGACATTTCTTCACTCTCTTAAGCGTTGGGCCCGCGGCCTCGAACTACGAATCACGACGGGGCGTTTACAAACAAGCTGAACTTAGATAGATGATAGACCACAGCAAAGTAGAACGATCAGATGTCATGAGAAATATTATACCTACGCGTCGTCAAGATCAAGGACCCGCTCTCCCTAGACGCTACATCAAAGAAAAAGCCCTCACGAAAGCGAAAGGATAAACATCGCCTTCGCGAGACCACAGCAATCACCACAGTAAATTCCCCCCCCGAATCTCTTTTGGATGCATGAGAGACCATGGGTTTGAACCTCGTTCCATGTCGCTCAATAGCCATTCATGGTCATTCGTTGAGAGCCCCGGCTCAACTCTCGATCAGCAGCAGGACTGATGGGCCTGCTACCAGCCATGCCACTGGCAGCACTGCTCTCCTTGAGCGCGAGCAACTGCTTGGCTCTGAACGTCTCGTAGTGGATTTGACTGGTGGTCTCAATCAGATCCTGGAGATGTGTTCTTGTTAGAAAATTGCGCAAGTAGACGAATTCGGAATGGTTTTCGTCCTCGACATTGATGACCCCCCATTTGTTCTGTCGGCCACGAACTTGCTTGCCATTAACAATGATGGTCTTTTCGCTGCCGACCACGGCGAATGGAATGATGTCCTTGATAGTCGTGTTTGTGGCCCTCTCTTCGTCATCCAACTCCTCGTTGTCATAGGGGTACATCTTCAGGTTATGGAATGCAAACTCCTCCTTTATGCGCTCTTTGAACGCACGACGTTCCTCGAGCGTCAATGAATCAGCCTTTGCAATACATGAATTATAAAGTTCTAATTTAGATTTCTCATTATTCTGAGAATAAGCATAATTGGCTCCGAAAGAAATTAAAATAAAAATAAAAGCAATTTTCATAATAAAAGATTAAAATATATTCTTAAAACCAAAATAATAGTTTTTAAGACATTAGCATTAAGTATTTATACCTAATCTTAAAAAACAGGTATAAATACTTAATGCTTGAGTAACATCATTAAAACATGATGTCAAAAAAATTGAGGCTCAAAACAAGCGTGACGCAATCCTGTTATGGGCCGGTAGATTATTCAATTTCGGATTGTTGCATACCTGACTCCCCTTTCTTACCTTCGTACTTCAATCTATAAGCCTGAATGAACAACCTACTCGAAACTCCCATAGAATACCTGAAAGGCGTGGGTCCGGCGCGCGGTGAGCTGCTTCGGAAAGAGTTGGGCATCCATAAATATGGCGACCTCATAAACCTTTTCCCGAACCGCTACATCGACCGTACGCGCTACTACAAGATCCACGAGCTGCTAAACAGCAACAGTGAGGTTCAGGTGGTGGGAAAAGTCATAAACCTGAAATCCGTTGGAGAGAAACGCACCCGCCTTGTAGCCACATTTACCGATGGCACCGGCGAAATGGAGCTCGTTTGGTTTCAGGGGCAAAAATGGATTCGTGAGAACCTGAAGATCAATGTGCCGTATGTGGTGTTTGGCAAAGCTAGTTCGTTTAATGGCGTTTTCAATATGGCGCACCCCGAGATGGAACTCCTCACCGAACACGAACAGAGCCTTCGCAGTGCCATGCAGCCTATCTACCCTTCTACCGAGAAGCTGATTCAGCGCGGCATTACCAATAAGGTCGTGAACAAGATCATGCAGCAGCTCTTCATCGAGACACAGGCATTATTCAGCGAACCGTTACCCGCACACCTTGTAAACGAATTGCAACTCATTCCCAAGAACGCGGCGTTGTTCAATATACATTTCCCAAAGAGCCAGGACCTACTGGCAAGGGCACAGTTTAGGTTAAAATTTGAGGAACTGTTCTTTATACAGCTACAGTTGATTACCAAGAATATCATCCGTAAGCATAAGATAAAAGGACATGCCTTTGACAAGGTTGGCACATACTTTAACGACTTTTACAATAACCATCTCCCGTTTGACCTGACCGGAGCGCAGAAACGCGTTCTCAAAGAGATTCGTCACGATATGGGGCAGCCAGCGCAGATGAACAGACTATTACAGGGTGACGTAGGTTCAGGAAAGACAATTGTCGCCATGATGAGTATGCTGCTGGCGCTGGATAACGGTTTTCAGGCGTGTCTAATGGCTCCTACCGAGATCCTTGCCAATCAGCATTTTTTGGGGTTAAGTGAATTAGCTACTCCACTAGGAATCAATATAAAGATACTGACCGGTTCAACTAAAACTTCAGAACGAAAAATCATCCACGAACAGCTTGAGTCGGGGGAACTGCATATCATTATCGGTACCCATGCCCTGCTCGAAGACAAGGTGCAATTCAAAAATTTAGGGCTTGCTATCATAGACGAGCAACACCGTTTTGGAGTGGAGCAACGCAGTAAACTGTGGCATAAGAACGAGATTCCGCCGCACGTATTGGTTATGACCGCTACGCCTATTCCGCGTACGCTAGCCATGAGCCTGTATGGCGATCTGGATATTTCGGTTATCGATGAGCTGCCTCCGGGACGTAAACCTATACAGACCGTACACCGCTACGACAGCAACCGATTGAAGGTTTGGGCGTTCCTGCGTGAGGAAATCGCCAAAGGCCGACAGATATACATCGTTTACCCGCTGATACAGGAAAGCGAGAAAATGGACTACAAAGACCTGATGGACGGTTACGAGAGCATTTCACGTGACTTCCCGTTACCGCAATACAGTGTGAGTATCGTTCACGGAAAAATGAAACCCGCCGAAAAAGACAGCGAAATGGAACGCTTCTCTAAAGGCAAGACAAATATTATGGTAGCCACTACCGTTATCGAAGTTGGTGTAAACGTACCCAATGCCAGCGTGATGATCATAGAGAGTGCAGAGCGTTTCGGGCTTTCGCAGCTGCACCAGTTACGTGGACGCGTGGGCCGTGGTGCCGAGCAAAGCTACTGCATACTTATGACAGGACAGAAACTGAGCAACGACAGCAAGATACGTATGGAAACCATGTGCCGTACCAATGACGGTTTCGAAATTTCTGAAGTCGACCTTAAGCTGCGCGGCCCCGGAGACATTATGGGTACGCAGCAAAGCGGTGTCCTGAACCTCCAGATTGCCGACCTCGTAAAAGACCGCGACATACTACAGTTGGCACGACAGTACGCCATTAAGATACTTAAGGATGATGCCGCCTTGGCAAAACCCGAGCATACCGCCTTACGCAATGCTTTTCTTGAAATCAGCAAGAAGAAGAATATCTGGAACTACATTTCTTAGTTGAAAGTTTGTAAAGTCGAAAGTTGTAAAGTTGCTTACTCATACTCATCAGACCAATTAATACTATTTTGTTTTTTGGGTTCCCCTCTTGAGTCCCGATAGCTATCGGGATAGGGTATGTGATCGTCTCATATTGCATTCTTTTTTACTTAAAATCCTCATTAAATCTTTGATTGTGCTTCAGTATTGTATATAAAACAAAAGCTCTGGTACGGCTATGGCAATTATTCCGTTAATTAACGGGGCGTTAACCTTTGCCGCGTTTTGTGGTTCGTAATTTTAGTAAAAACAAAATTACACATCATGAGTACATTTAATGGAAAAACGGTAATCATTACCGGAGCCGGTATGGGTTTAGGCCTTGCTGCATCTAAAGTTGTTGCCGAAAGAGGCGCAAACCTTACACTGGTAGATTATAACGAAGAAGCTTTAAACAAAGCCAAAGAAGAGATACTTATAACTGCGCCCAACGCAAAAATACTTACTGTAGTAGCTGACGTGTCTGACGAAGACGCTGTAAAGAACTACGTTGACAAAACCATTGCCGAGTTTGGACAAATAGACGGTTTTTACAACAATGCCGGCATAGAAGGCAAACAGGCTCCGCTTGTGGACTACGACCTTGAAGTGTTTAAAAAGGTAATTGACATTAACCTGCTGGGTGTATATTACGGACTGAAACACGTTATCCCTGCCATGCAGAAAAACGGTGGTGGTAAAATTGTTAATGTAGCCTCTGTAGGTGGTATCAGAGGGGTTGTAAACCAAATGCCGTATGTAGCGAGTAAGCATGCCGTTTCGGGTATGACGAAAAATGCCGCGATTGAGTACGGTAAAGACAATATTTTTACCAATGCCATTGCGCCGGGTGCGATTTTAACCCCGATGGTGGCAGGTGCCTTTAAGCAAATAAACCCTAACGACCCTGCTACTGCCGAAAAAGAATATGCACAGCGCAACCCTACCCGACGCCTGGGTAAACCGGAAGAAGTAGGTAAACTGGTTGCCTTTTTGCTTAGCGATGACTGCCAGTACGTAAATGGCCAAACCATAGCCATTGATGGCGGTGAGTCTAACCTGTACGGTAACTCATAACAACAACCCTAATAAATATAAACCCCGGAGATTGTCTTCGGGGTTTATAATTTATATGAAATGTTGTAAGTTTTTAAAGTTGTAAAGTTGTGCCTGTCATTGCGAGCAGGAACGACGTGGCAATCTTATGTAAACTGAAAACACCGTTACCCTTAATCCCATTATTGATATTAGCAAGAAGAATAATATTTGGTATTATATTAGTTAAAAAAATCCAGCTTAATCATTTTTAAGATCAATAATAGTTTTTTGACCAGTTAACAATTTAAAAAATGCAGATTCACCTCCACTTCCTGGCTTAAAATTTCCTGAAGTAAAATCCTCATCACGAACATCTAAATTAGAAAACACTTCTTTAAATTCATCAATCGATGGGATTCTCCCTACTTCATTGCCAACAATATCAAGATATGCTATTCTTAAAAACCTCATAAATGCTTTAAATGCGTTAGAACGTGGAAGTATATTTCCTTCTTGCTGAATACCACTCCAAGCTATTGGCCACAAAGATTGTATACTTGTAAAATAATTATAAATAATTATTGCAATATCGTCATCTTTTTCATCTATAAATAAATTTCTGAAAGGGAATTTTTTAAGCTCTATAACATCTGCACGTTTTGGTGTTTTACCTTTCATATAAAATGTGCGATCAGCAAACGGATCAGGAGATATAAGTCTTATAAGAGATTCTACAAATCCTGCTTGGGTAAGTGGTTCAGAGAAATCACGTCCTGTAGTCTTAACACCTAAACGTTTTATCCTATGATATAATGGACTTTTTTCAATTGCACTATCCAATGTGACTGCAATTTTATGACTTGTGCGAAATGGACTTCTAGTTTTTGACAATCCTTCAAGATCATATACAAGACTTTTATTAACTTTTGTTTGGGCCAAGTTTACCGTCGCAAATATATTTGCTTGCTCGTCAATATCAATTCCTATGAAAACAACAATATTTAATTCAAAATCAGAATTTAAATCCAAAAAAAGATCATAGTTATGGCTATCATCCATAAAAGCTGCTATTCGATGCTGACCATCTAAAACTTTGGCTACTCTATTTAAAGGTATCGATTCATCTTGCACTTCTCCATCTTCGCTCAATTCTGCAACATATGGGCGTAATATTAGTTTATTACTTTGCTCATTATATTCAGCACATTTTTGATCCACTGCCAAAACGATTCCTGTAGGAAATGCTGCATCAGGAGATTGAATGTATTGTTTTATTTTTTTTACTCTAGTTTTATCCAAAGGACGTTGGATACCAAGATATTTTTCAACATCTCTTTGTTCTCCTTCAATTCGTCTCACATCAGCGTAAGAAATTTCAACTAAATTTTTCGCAGATATTGTTCCTATGAAGAAACTCCCCATAGGTTGAATAATTTTTATAACTGAAAAACTTATTTCTTGTAAACTCATCCTCTTCTGTTTTAACCTATTCTATTAGAAATACGCATATTAAAATCTTCTTGTTGTTGTTTCCTTGTACTTGACCAATTTGAATAATTACCATGGTATGTTGAATAAATTCTCAAAAGTATTGTCCCTATCAAAAAACCAATTGATAATTGAAAGTAAAGATCAAAATTATGCTTCTCTGAATCAATGCCCTCAACCCATTTATTTTTCACTATTAATAATAGCAACGCTATTAAAAAATAAAGCGTAAAGGTAACAATGGAAAAAATTTTCAGAAGAGGAAGTTTGTAATTTGTTCCATTAGTTTTAACGAACAGATACATAGAGGGAGCTATAAAACTAAGACAATATGATAAAATTTCTCCCGGAATAATTTTTGATTTAGCTGCATCCGAAATATCTTTAGATATTATCCACGCAATTGTGATATTTATGATCAACGGTATGAAAGCAAAAAATGTTAGCCATATAACCTCTGCCATGTGACCAAATAATGCACTAAAATTTATTGTCGTAAAATATTCTTTAATTTGATAAAACCAATTTTTCATTATTACCAACATTTTATAGCCAATTCACTATAGGTTCCTCTTGCGTTCGCATTCCCTGCAATAACACTTGCTCTATTTAATGCAGTCATTTCTCCTAAACCATTATACAAATCTTTAATTGACGAATGATCAGCATTAAGTACTAAGACATAAGCTCCTCTATCTTTTGCCCTAATTATACTATCACGTAGTCTCACTTGATCATCCCATGAAAATATATTTTCATTATATTTTACAAATCCATTTAAATTATGCTTGACTGTATAAGGAGGGTCAATAAATAAAAAGTCGCCCTCTTCTGCTCTGTTTATAGTAACTTCAAAATCATTATTTTCAATTTGAATATCAGAAAGAAGATTGGAGATATGTTCAAAATTATCGGATTCAAGAATAACTTTTGTCTTTGTTCCAATGGGCACATTAAATTCCCCTTTTTTATTAACCCTATATAATCCATTCCAACATGTTCTATTCAAATATATAAACCTTGCTGCTTGATCTAAAAGCGCCTCAGGTCTTGAAGCACGAATATTATAATAAAATTCTGAAGAATGTAAAGCATTATATTCTGTCAAAAGATAATTCAATTCTCTCCAATTATCCCTTACGATTTTATAAGCATTTATTAAATCACTATTCAAATCACTAATAACTCCATTTTCAGGTTGTAAATGAAAAAATACTGCACCTCCTCCTATAAAAGGCTCAAGGTAATTATTGTATTCTTCTTGTCTTGGAAGCAACTCGGTTTGTTTTGATACAAGCCATCTTTTTCCTCCTGCCCATTTTAAGAATGGCTCCATATATAACTATAGTATTAATATGTAAATATATTGGTTTTTATGTTAAACAAAAATATATACATTATTTCAATATTTAATACGTAAAAATACCTGTAAATCAATTATGTTGATTACACCTATTTATATTATAGTTTAAAATTTATTTATAATCTTAAAAACCGCCAATTGTAAACTCTTTCGTACCTTCCCTTTATGAAAATAGCAACCTATAACGTAAACGGGATAAATGGCAGGCTTCCGGTACTGCTTCAATGGCTTAGCGAGGCACAGCCGGATATCGTATGCCTTCAGGAGCTGAAAGCCCCACAGGAGAAGTTTCCTGTAGATGCCATTAACAAGGCAGGATATGATGCGGTGTGGCACGGGCAAAAGCAATGGAACGGTGTCGCCATCCTTACCAAAGCCGGTATGAACGTTAAGGAAGTTGGCCGTGGACTGCCCGGTGATGCTGAGGATATACAGAGCCGTTACCTGGAGTGTATGGTAAATGATATTCTTATCTGCTGCCTGTACCTGCCGAATGGTAACCCTGCACCGGGACCTAAATTCGATTATAAGCTAAGATGGTTCCAACGCCTTACCGACCGTGCGCAGGAACTGCTCAACTTTAAGATTCCCGTTATACTGCTGGGTGACTTCAACGTAATGCCCACCGAACGTGACGTATACAAACCCGAACGCTGGGTAGACGATGCGCTCTTCAGGCCTGAAACGCGTGCTGCTTTTCACAATCTTGTCACACAGGGCTGGACGGATGCCATACGCTACCTCTACCCTAACGAAACCATATATACCTTTTGGGATTACTTCCGCAATGCCTACGGGCGCGATGCCGGACTGCGCATCGATCATTTCCTCTTGAGTCCGCAACTCGTAGACCGTCTTAAAGACGCCAAGGTTGACAAATACGTACGCGGTTGGGAAAAGACCAGCGACCATGCCCCGGTGTGGATAGAAATTGTTTGATGGTTGTCAGTTGTCGGTTGTCGGGTTGCTTACTCATATGGATAATAACGTAAATACTATCATGCTTTAAAGGTTCCCCTCTTGAGAGTCCCGATAGCTATCGGGATAGGGTGTGTTATTGCTACACGGTTGTTTGGTTTCGGGTTGCTTACTCATACCGACTAACGGGAACCACTCTGTCATTTCGACCGTAACGCAGTGGAGTGGAGAAATCTTAAACTATTTATATTCTATTAGAGATTTCTCCACTACGTTTCACTTCGGTCGAAATGACACCAGTATACAACATCTCAAAACACAATCTTATAAATTCCGTGCAGTAAAACGCAACATAAAGTAGTATAAATCAGGGTATCTTTATAAAATGCTATAACAATTATAGTTTTGTAAGGATCTTATTGGTTATGTAAAATCCCTTCCGCCCATAACGGAAGGGATTTTTTATACCGCTATATTTCAGTTTTTTATCAAAAAAACTGTTATTCACCGCTGAAATTATTCAATTTACCGCAATAAGTTTTTTATTCAAAATCAAAACAATAGATTTGAATATAACATTTATAAAAGTAGTGCTTATGAAAGATGCCCCCAAATTAAATTTCTTTCGAAAAATCAGGTTATCCATTGGTGCGTTGGCATATACCGTCGCTCATATTGACGAACTGATTCGTTTCTGAACTCAAAAGGCAGGACTTTTAAAAGGCTCTGCCTTTTTAGGTTGACTTATCCCGAACTGTGACTCCATATTAAATCTTCACCGGCTGCAATGTCTTAACTATTTTTCCTGTGTGGTCTTTAAATTGCATTGTACCGTCAACAACTAAGCTGTAAAAGCCATATCCGTAAACAAAATCATAGGTAGTATTCCCGGCAGGCTTTATCCCGGAATAATACTTTGTTCCCGTGATTTCGTAAACAAGATAAAACTCATTTTTGATCTTAGCTATCGTAAAATAGGTTTTTGTACCATGTTGCAACAACTACCATTTACCTATTTCCATAACACTCTGTGGGTACAAAAGCTTTATGGCTTCTTCCGAAAGGCGTTGTAATTCTTTCAGGTCAATTTCATGTCGGTCTTCCTCCATCCTGTAGAGAAAACGGGTAATTGGCGAAATGTCATCAGTATAAAAATCTTTATCATACACCATATCAAGTCCGTAGTTCTGAGATATAAATCCACCCACAAAATAATCGGGAAACTGGCCATCAGCCAACTGTTGTTTGTCTCGCCCCTCAAGGATAATGGGAAACGTATAGTGTTTTAATGAGGCGGACGCACAATGTACCCATGCGAGCCATGGGGTAACATAGGCCGGATAACCATACTCCTTAACTACAGGGTAGCCATGGTACTTAATTAATGCTGCCGTTTTGTAAAGGTTAACAATATTACGTTCATAAAATTTGGGATTATAATCAGTGGTTATGGTTTGATCAACCTGATTGAGGGCTATCCAGTATTCCTTAATTTCATCTCCTGAGAGTGATTTAATCTCTTCTTCGATCTTCTTAAAATCCTGCCCCGTTACGAGAACTGAACACAAAAGGAAAAATGCGGTAGTTATTTGTTTAAGCATAAAATTAATTTAGTTGGATCTAAATATAGAAAAATCTTACAACTATTCTGTAGCTTTTAAAAATGATGCTGCAAAATTACTTCTACAATTCTTATGTTTACTGAAACGTTTATTTCATCTATTTCATTGTATTTTTCCGTATGTGATTTTTGCTAAATTTGTGTGCTTTCGCAAAAGTGTCGCCAAAAGTAACATTAAAAATTAGTTTACTGATATACAACCATTTAACACCTTCTAATTTTACGCACAAAAATGGCGTTTTGAGAGCAAAAAGTGCAATATTAAGTTTACATCATATTTGTTAAAAAAAAAGAAATAATACAACATGATATCATACAATCCGAAAGAGTGGTTTTCGTTTATTTTCAGGTTTCATAAAGGAGAAACTTTCGCCAAGCTTCTACCTATAATGCTAGCCATAGCAGCCTATGCAGGAGTTGTAGCATTCCTTGAAATGGAAGTATTTAAACTTTCAGAAACCAGCCATGTAAAGAACATCACTATAATGCATACCATGCTGGGATTCGTGATCTCATTATTGTTGGTGTTTCGTACCAATACGGCTTACGATCGCTGGTGGGAAGGCCGCCGTATGTGGGGCGCATTGGTTAACAACAGCCGTAACCTTGCCCTGAAGCTGGCTGTTATGCTTAAGGATAAAGAGGACAAAGAAGCTTTCAGGAAACTGATTCCTGCCTATGCCGAAGTATTGAACCTGCACCTTAAGAGTGCTGACATAAGCCATGAACTGTTTGACGATGCTACTCTTTCTGCCGATCATTACAAACACAAGCCCAACCAGATAGCCAAAACCATTATGGCAAAACTAAACGACCTGTATCTGGCAGGTAAGATCAGCGGTGATCAATTGATAGTGCTTAATGCCGAAGTACAGTCGTTGACTGATATCTGTGGTGCCTGTGAGCGTATCAAGAATACTCCCATCCCCTTCTCTTACAGCGCATTCATAAAGAAATTCATATTTGCATATGTTATCACGCTGCCCTTTGGTTATGTGTTCCAGCTGGGCTACTATGTTATCCCTGTAGTTGTTTTTATATTCTATGTACTTGCAAGTCTTGAGATTATCGCAGAGGAAATTGAAGAGCCTTTCGGAAACGATGCCAACGATCTTCCTACTGCCAAAATAGCTGAGAATATCAGGAAGAATGTAGAGGAATTGCTGTATTAGGGCGTGCCCTCCATTGCATTACGGTCGGGCTGTTCGCTATACCCGCTCCTTCGTCGCGGGGTGCCGCTGCCATCCCTCACGCGGATTTTTCGTTAAGAAGGATTTATTACGTTTTTAACAAAAACACAAAATATCATTCATAACTTTAAGAATTAAAACTGAAGCTATGAACAACGAAAAAAAGACATCCGAAGGAAAAACTTTAGCAGACGATAATGTAAGTAATAACGCACATTATTCAAAAGATGGAAAAATCACCCGTGAAGACGATCGTGACCGCCATAACAGTGCCGATGACTGGAACGCAGAACACAACCGTTCAGGACGCAACAAATAGACAATCAGTTAATTAAATAGCATACAATAGCAAAAAACCATGAGCAACACCTTAAACGTAAGGGAATTAGAAGAAAAAGACATTCCTCTTATTGCTGACTATTGGTTTAAAGCGACTCCGGAATACCTGCACAATATGGGTGTAGATCCTTCAAAACTACCTGAAAAAGAGCAGTTTGAGAGCATGTTACGTACACAATTTGTACTTCCGTACCCTGATAAAAAAGCTTATGCCCTCATTTGGGAAGTTGACAGTAACCCCATAGGTCATTGTAATGTAAACCCTTTATTTTATGGTGATTACGCCTACATGCACCTGCACATCTGGCATCCGGAAATACGTAAACAGGGTTTTGGTATCGAATTGGTAAAGAGGTCATTACCCTTTTTCTTTGAAAATCTAAAGCTAAAAAAGCTGTTTTGCGAGCCCAATTCACACAATCCGGCGCCTAATAAACTCCTTGAAAAAGTGGGCTTTACCTTTGTAAAAGAGCACATT
>QFQM01000124.1 GCA_003243255.1 Flavobacterium psychrophilum
TGCTCTTCGCCTTCTTTCATTGGAACAGTCTGCGGAACGAAATCCTCATCATGTCCTGGTTTGCTGTAGTCATAAGGCCATCTGTAAACCTCCGGAATCTCACCCGGCCAGTTACCGTGGATGTGTTCAACAGGAGTAGTCCACTCAAGTGTTGTAGATCTCCATGGGTTTTGAGATGCTTTCTTACCTCTGAAGATGCTGTAGAAGAAGTTCCAAAGGAACACCAACTGGAATGCAGCTCCAACGATAGCAAATAACGTAATAAGAACGTTAACGTCAGCAAGGTCATCAAATAATGGGAATGCAGAGTTAGTATAGTAACGTCTTGGAAGACCGGCCATACCGATGAAGTGCATTGGGAAGAATACTCCGTAAGCACATACTGCAGTTACCCAGAAGTGGATGTAACCAAGGTTTTTGTTCAACATAGTTCCGAACATCTTAGGGTACCAGTGGTAGATACCTGCAAACATTCCGTAAAGAGCAGAGATACCCATTACAAGGTGGAAGTGAGCAATAACGAAATATGTATCGTGAACGTTAATATCAAGTGTACTGTCACCAAGGATGATACCTGTAAGACCACCCGTGATGAATGTAGAAACGAAACCTATTGAGAATAGCATTGCAGGGTTAAGCTGCAGGTTACCTCTCCAAAGCGTTGTAATCCAGTTGAAGGCTTTTACAGCAGATGGAATGGCAATAAGTAGTGTTGTAAATGTAAATACCGAACCTAAGAATGGATTCATACCAGAGATGAACATGTGGTGACCCCAAACGATAGTCGATAGGAATGCGATTGCAAGTATCGAAGCGATCATCGCACGGTAACCAAAGATTGGCTTACGTGCATTTGAAGCCATAATCTCAGATACAAGACCCATCGCAGGAAGGATTACGATGTAAACCTCAGGGTGTCCAAGGAACCAGAAAAGGTGCTCGAACAATACCGGTGAACCACCCTGGTAGTGAAGAACCTCACCAGAGATAAAGATATCAGAAAGGTAGAATGAAGTACCAAAGCTTCTGTCAAATATAAGCAGTAAAGCAGCAGATAAAAGTACAGGGAATGATACGATACCGATAACAGCAGTAATAAAGAACGCCCATATAGTAAGCGGTAGTCTTGTCATAGACATACCTTTAGTCCTAAGGTTGATAACAGTAACCACATAGTTAAGTGATCCCATTAGTGATGAAGCGATGAAGATAGCCATAGAAACTAACCAAAGCGTCATACCTGCACCAGAACCTCCGATTGCCTGTGGCAATGCACTTAATGGCGGATAGATTGTCCAACCTGCAGATGCAGGACCAGCTTCAACAAATAAAGAGATAACCATTATCACTGAAGAAAGGAAGAACAACCAGTATGAAATCATGTTCATGAAACCTGAAGCCATATCTCGTGCACCAATCTGTAATGGAATAAGCAGGTTACTGAAAGTACCGCTCAAACCTGCAGTCAATACAAAGAATACCATGATGGTACCGTGAATAGTAACAAGTGCAAGATAAATATCATTTTTCATTACTCCACCCGGAGCAAATTTTTCACCTAAAAGAACTTTAAATACTGTGAAAGACTCTTCAGGCCATGCAATCTGCATACGGAATAATAGAGACATAATAATCCCAATTATACCCATAATAATACCTGTTATAAGGTACTGTTTAGCGATCATTTTGTGATCGATGCTAAAGATATACTTCGTTATGAAAGTCTCTTTATGATGATGATCGTGGTGATCGTGAGCATCGTGATGACCGTGTTCTTCGTGTCCTACTGCTGACATATTTCTTTAATTTGAATATATTTAAAAAGAATTATTTTTTTACAACCTGTGCTACTACTGTAGAATCCGGTTTAGCTGCTGTAGCTGAATCTACAGGTTTTGCAGGAGCAGCTTCTTCTGCCGGTGCTGCAGCTGCAGCCGCAGCTTCTTCTTTAGCTTTCTTAACAGCCGCAGAAAGTTTTTCTTTTCCGCTTAACCATTTTTTGAAATCTGCATCGTCTTCAACAACAACTTTCATTTGCATGTTGTAGTGAGAAGCTCCACAAATCTTGTTACAAAGAAGCAGGTAATCAAAAGTATAAGGATCAAGAGCCGTTTTACCTTCAGCTACAAGCTGTGCACTCTTTTTAGATCTTATCTCATTGATGTGAGCTACTTTATTCATGATCTTAGGATCCTGACGCATCTCATCTGTAGTAATAGTCGGTGTGAAAGCAAATTCAGTAACCATACCAGGAACTACGTTCATCTGAGCCCTGAAGTGAGGGAAATATGCAGAGTGCAGTACATCCTGAGAACGGAATTTGAATACAACCTGTTTTCCTTTTGGTAAGTGAAGTTCAGTAGACTGAATATCATCCTGAGCATTTGGATCAGACATATCAACACCAAGTGTGTTTACACCCTCGATGTATCTTACGTTAGCTTTACCAAGAACTCCGTCTTCACCTGCATAACGCACTTCCCAGCTAAATTGTTTAGCATAAACTTCAACAAATATAGTATCTTTCTTCTGTTCGTCAATAAACATGATGTTAGTCCATGCATATAATCCGTAAAGGATAAGACCAGCAAGAACGATTACCGGGATAATTGTCCAGATAAACTCTAATTTATCGTTATCAGCATAATAGAAAGCTGTTTTACCTTCTTTACCTCTGTATTTGAATGCAAAGTAATGTAACAGGAACTGAGTGATAGTCTGTACAATAAAGATAAGCCACATAGAGATAGCCATAAGGTTATCATACTGAGGGCCGTGCTCAGAAGCAGGAGTACCTAGTACAAGGTGACCCCACTTGTAAAGAGAATAAATTGTAAATACGTAAATGAACCCAAGGAAACCGAACATTAGGTAACCATTAACATTATTATCCCTGTCATTAGCTACTTCACTGCTTGCTTCGTTAGCATGAGCAGCTCCAACCTGTGTTAGGTGAAATATTTTAGTTAATTGCCATATTGCAATGCCTAATAAAACTAAAACTATAATTATCAATAAACTTGTCATTTGTTTATTTCTTTAAATATTAATAATGGAAATGCTTACTTTCTTCGATAAGCGGATTACGTTTCGCTAATAACGGCGCTTTAGTAAGAGCAGTAAATACAACGAATATAAATAGACCTAAGAAGAATAATATCGCACCAATTTCACCTGCACCGATAAACCACTGATCACCTACTGTAGCCGGCATGATCATGTTGAAGAAGTCGATATAGTGACCACAAAGGATAACGATACCAGCCATAACAACAATCCATGAAAGACGTTTGAAATCTGTGTTGATAAGGATAAGAACAGGGAATACGAAGTTCATTGCAACCATGCCAAAGAAAGGAAGGTTATAATTTTCTATACGCATTTTAAAGTAGACGATCTCTTCAGGTATATCAGCATACCATATTAGCATGAACTGAGAGAACCAAAGGTATGTCCAGAATACGCTGATACCGAACATGAACTTAGCAAGGTCATGGATGTGGCTTGTGTTAACGTACTCAAGGTGACCAAGAGATTTAAGATATAATGTAATCATGGCAATTACAGTGATACCGCTTACAAAGAAACTTGCAAACACATACCACCCGAATAGAGTACTGTACCAGTGTGGGTCAACCGACATGATCCAGTCCCAAGACATGATAGATTCAGTTACGATAAAGAATACAAGGAATCCGGCAGAAGCCTTAAAGTTTTTCTTGTAGAAAGAATTATCCTGAGCATCATCCTGAGCAAGAGAGTTCTTTCTCGCATACTGACGGTAAAGAATCCAGCCACCCATAAAGATCGCAGCTCTGATAAGGAAAAATACTTTATTAAGGTAACCTGATTTAGCCTGTATAAGGTGATCTTCAGCAACAACCTTAGCATCCATCCAGATGAAGATTTTGTGAAGGTCCATTGTACCTGCAACAAGAAGAAGGAATACAATGATAGCACCAGGTATAAGGTAGCTTGATACACCTTCCATAACCCTGAACAATACAGGAGACCATCCTGCCTGAGCAGCATTTTGGATAGCATAGAAAGCAAGAGCTCCTAAAGAAATCAGCATAAAGAATAATGCAGCAACATAAACAGCAGACCAAGGTTTGTTTTGTAACTGGCCAAGTACGTGCTCTAAATGATGTTGGTGTTCAGCATGGGCGTCATGAGCCTCTTCACCGTGAGCAGCATGTGCATCGGCATGAGCCTCAGCAGCGTGAGCTTCAGGTGCAGCAGTACCGTGGTGATCATCATGACCAACAACAGCAGCTTCAGCGTGAACAGTATCGTGCTCTCCGTGAGCTGTTTCAGCAGCTACTGCATGTGCAGTATCGTGAGTAGCTTCAGCGTGTGCTTCTTCAGCAGCAGGAGCGTGAGTTTCTTCAGTTGTAGCAGCATGAGCATCATGTGCAGCAGGCTCGTGGTGAGCTGCATCGGCATGGCCTCCACCGTGGTGGCTGTCAGCCGCTAATATTTTCTCTACGTCTTCAACGGTTTTTGGTGCAGTGAAAAAACCATAGCCTATCCCAAGGACACCTAAGATCATCAGGACAAATGCAATTGTTTTTAATCTACTTGAAAATGTGTACATATATTTATGCTTTCAGTGTTCTACAATTATAATTCACTCCTAAGTTTCATCACGTAGTGAGTAACCTGCCAACGCTCTTCCTGAGAAAGCTGGTTAGCGTGAGAGCCCATTGCGTTCAATCCGTAAGTTATTACATGGAATACGCTTCCTTCTGTAACAGCTCTGTCTTTATAGTTAGGCACCCCAAGGAATTTTTCCCTCTTAACAAGGTTTCCTTTTCCGTCTCCTTTATCACCGTGGCAAATTGCACAGTAGATAGTGAAAAGCTGCTTACCTCTTTCAAGGTCGATATCAGCCGGAGCAAGAGGAGATTTAAGGTTTGCTTTTGCAAGCTCATAACCTGCTGTAGAATTTTCATATTCGTAAGGAGTGAATCCTCTTGGAATAGATCCTTTAGCAGGAAGCTGTCCTTCTTTACCATTTGCAAATGCAGACGACTCAGAATAGGTTTCATAACCTACAGATTCGTACATATTTGGCATGTACTGGTAATTAGGCTCTGATTTATTGAAGCAGGCAGTCAGCGAAGCTGATGCTACTGCCAGTAATGCTATTTTAGATAACGCTTTCATACTTCTTCTTAATGCTTTTCAATTACTTTTACTTCCACAGCACCTGTGTTCTCAAAGAACGAAACAAGTTGGTTCTCATCACCCTGAACAGCAACTTCCATTAGGAAATGGTCATCTGTTGTTCTTACGTCCGGGTTTTCAGCGCTTTTGAATGGCCATAATTTACTTCTCATATAAAAAGTGATAACCATTAAGTGAGCTGCGAAGAATACTGTCATTTCAAACATTACCGGAACGAAAGCCGGCATATTCTGGATATAACTGAAACTTGGCTTACCACCAATATCCTGAGGCCAGTCATGAATCATAATGAAATTCATCATTGCTGTAGCTATCGATAAACCGCATAAACCATATAAGAATGAGCATATAGCGATTCTTGTAGAAGCAAGGCCCATAGCCTTATCTAGTCCGTGAACCGGGAATGGCGTGTAAACTTCTTCAATGTGATGATGAGCAGCGCGTGTTTTCTTCACTGCATCCATTAGGATATCATCATCATTGTATAGTACGTGTATTACTTTATTACTCATGATCTTAGTGATGATTATGTTCTGAATGTGAATGATTGTCGTGACCACCCTGCTCTCTTAGCTTTTTGTAAGTTTCGCTTGATGTCTTCATGATCGATTTAACCTCTGCCTGTGCAATTACAGGGAAACTTCTTGAATAAAGAAGGAATAATACAAAGAAGAAACCAATAGTACCGATGAAGAAACCTGCATCTACAAAAGTAGGCTGGAACATTGTCCAAGAAGATGGAAGGTAATCCCTGTGAAGAGAGGTAACGATAATTACGAAACGCTCAAACCACATACCTATGTTTACCACGATTGAAATTACGAAAGAAACGTAGATGCTTGTTCTGATCTTTTTGAACCACATTACCTGTGGAGAGATTACGTTACAAGTCATCATCAGAGCATAAGACCACCAGTAAGGACCGGTTGCCCTGTTAAGGAATGCATACTGCTCATATTCCACACCTGAATACCAGGCAACGAATAACTCAGTAATATAAGCGATACCTACAATCGAACCTGTGATCATGATGATGATGTTCATCAGCTCGATGTGCTGGATTGTGATATAAGCTTCTAGGTTAGAAAGTTTTCTCATGATGATAAGCAGGGTGTTTACCATTGCGAATCCTGAGAAGATAGCTCCCGCAACGAAGTATGGCGGAAGGATTGTTGTGTGCCATCCAGGGATAACTGAAGTAGCAAAGTCGAAAGATACGATAGTGTGTACTGAAAGTACAAGTGGCGTTGCAAGACCTGCAAGTACAAGAGATACCTCTTCAAAACGCTGCCAGTCTTTAGCTCTACCGCTCCATCCGAAACTTAATATAGAGTATACTTTTTTAGTAAAAGGAGTAATTGCTCTGTCGCGAAGCATCGCAAAGTCAGGAAGCAAACCTGTCCACCAGAATACTAATGATACCGAAAGGTATGTAGAGATCGCGAATACGTCCCAAAGTAGTGGTGAGTTAAAGTTAACCCAAAGTGAACCAAACTGGTTCGGGATTGGCATAACCCAGTAAGCTAACCAAGGGCGACCCATGTGGAATACAGGAAACATCGCTGCCTGTATTACCGAGAAGATGGTCATCGCTTCTGCAGAACGGTTAATAGCCATTCTCCATTTTTGGCGGAATAATAAAAGTACTGCAGAGATAAGTGTTCCTGCGTGACCGATACCTACCCACCAAACGAAGTTGGTGATATCCCAGGCCCAGCCGATTGTTTTATTTGAACCCCATGTACCGATACCAGTTCCAACTGTGTAGCTCACACACGCAACTCCCCAAAGGAATGCAGCAAGCGCAATTGAAAATGCGATCCACCATTGTTTGTTTGCTCTTCCCTCAACAGGAGCAGCAACGTCAACGGTAACATCATGGTAATTTTTGTCACCTATAATTAAAGGTTTTCTAATGGGTGCTTCGTAATGAGACGACATAATCCTTTATAGTGTTTCTTATTAATATTACTTCTTATTATGTATTTCTAACTTTTACGTGGTAGAATACATTTGGCTTTGTTCCAATCTGGCTAAGCAGGTGGTAAGCCCTATCATCCTCTTTAAGAGCTACGATCGGATCTTCTTTCTCGTTAACATCACCGAATACCATTGCACCGCTTGAACATGCAGCTGAACATGCGCAGGCATCGTTGAATTCACCTTTAGCAACTGTTCTTCCTTCGCGTTTAGCTTTAAGGATAACAGCTTGTGTAGACTGGATACAGAATGAACATTTCTCCATTACACCTCTTGAACGAACGTTCACATCAGGGTTAAGTACCATACGACCAAGATCATCGTTCATGTGGTAATCAAACTCACTGTTTTTGTTGTATAAGAACCAGTTGAAACGACGTACTTTGTAAGGACAGTTGTTTGCACAGTAACGAGTACCAACACAACGGTTATAAGCCATGTGGTTCTGACCCTGACGACCGTGAGAAGTAGCCGCAACCGGACATACAGTTTCACACGGAGCGTGGTTACAGTGCTGACACATTACCGGCTGGAATACAACCTGAGGATTCTCAGACGGATCTTCCATAGCTGTGAAAGTAGATACAGAATCAAATAATCCTGAAGTCTTCTCTTTAAGTTCAACATCACCTGCAAAAGTCTCCTCGTGAGAGTAATATCTGTCGATACGTAACCAGTGCATATCACGGCTTCTTCTTATCTCTGATTTACCAACTACAGGTACGTTGTTTTCAGCGTGACATGCGATAACACAAGCACCACAACCTGTACAGGCATTAAGATCGATTGAAAGGTTGAAGTGGTGTCCTGTAGTTCTGTCAAAAGACTCCCAAAGGTCGATTGAAGCAGCAGGCACTTCTTTGTGATCGTAAGACACAACCGGCATTACATTCCACTCTGAAGCATCCTTCGCGTTGAAATCTTTAAGCGTTGTTTCTTTAACGATATCTCCCCTACCCATTAGCGTTTTCTGAAGCTGAACACATGCAAATTCATGCTCTCCACCTTCTTTAGTCAGCTTAACTGTCTGGAATGAGTTAAGGTTATTATATAGTGTGTAAGCATTAACACCTACTACCATTTCTTTTTTCATGGCTGCTTTACGGCCGTAACCTAAAGCAAGACCAACAGTACCTTTAGCCTGACCCGGCTGGATGATTACAGGTACGTTTTCAAGTTTCTTTCCGTTAACTTCGATTGTTACGTAGCTACCGTTAAGACCACCGTTTGCAACGTTCCAGTTCTCAAGACCCAGCTTGTCAGCATCAGCTTTGGCAACTGTTACATAGTTATCCCAAGATACCCTTGTGATTGGATCCGGGAACTCTTGCAACCATGGGTTGTTAGCCTGCTGGCCATCACCCATACCTGTCTTAGTATAAAGAACAAGCTCTAAATCTCCGTTTGCTTTTGAAGCAGCAAGTTTTGAAGCAGCCCCAGCGAAATCAGCAGCACCTGCAGATACAGGAGCAACTTCAGACACAGCTACACCATCATGCACCAATTGGTTCCATGTTTTACCTGTCGCAGCAGCAGAAGATTTAAGATAAGTATAATAATCCTGAGCATTACCTGACCATTCAAGTAGTGCATCCTGGAATTGTTTCGTATTAAATAACGGACGGATTGTTGGCTGAGTTACTGCATAGTAACCTTTAGCAACACTTACATCACCCCAAGACTCAAGGTAGTGAGGAGCAGCAGCAGCTACAGTGGTTTCAGAAGCAGTCTCATCTTCTTTAAGAGAGAAAGAAACTGACAGTTTCACTTTCTTAAGCGCTTCTTTAAACTCATTTCCGTTTGGTAAAGTATAAACAGGATTAACACCATTCATGATAAGAGCATGAACACTTCCTGCTTTCATATCAGCTACAAGTTTCGCAACCGCTTTAGCATCACCTTTACGAACAAGGCGGGCACCTGCAGGATTAAACGCAGCAGACTGAAGTGCATTGTTTATTGCTATAACAAGCAATTGTGCATTTACATCATCAAGACCTGTTACAACAACACCTCTTGATCCGGCAGCTTTAACCTGAGCAGCAGCGTTTGCCACAGCATCAGCATAAGCTTTGTTCGTAATCGCAGGAACAGAAACACCTGCACCTGTTATAGCATTATATATAGTAACAAGAGCATATTTCTGCTCAGTAACTGTCAATGGAATACGTTTGTCAGCATTAGCACCTGAAAGTGACATATTAGCCTCGATCTGGATATGCTTAGACATTTTACCTTGTTTAGGGATACGTCCGTTAGTATAACCTCCGTCAAATCCTCCACCCTGCCAGTCACCAAGGAAATCAGCACCTACAGAAAGGATAACATCAGCTTTACCGAAGTCGTAATCAGCAAGAGCTCTTTCACCATAAACCGCCTGGAAAGCATCCAAAGCTTCTGATGAAGAAACTGCATCATAAACAACATGTTTGAATCCAGGGTATTTAGCACCGAACTCAGCAATAAGTTTATCTGTAGAAGGACTTGCAGTTGTACTTGTAAGAACCACTACCTGACCAGCACCTGCAGAAGCAAGACCAGCTTTAACTTTAGCATCTACTTCTTTCCATGAAGCAGGCTTACCTGCAACAACAGGCTGCTTAAGACGCATACTGTCATACAGAGACAATACAGAAGCATGAACCCTTGCATTAGCAGCAAACTTAGCACCCGCAAGCACATTGTTCTCTACTTTAATAGGACGGCCTTCACGCGTCTTGATTAATATATTAGCGAAATCAAAACCATCATTCATGGTAGTTGCATAGTAATCAGCAACACCCGGGATGATTTCTTCCGGCTGAACTACGTAAGGAATAGACTTGATAACCGGGCCCTCACACGCTGCAAGCGATGCAGCAGCAGTACTGAACCCAACATATTTCAAAAAGTCACGACGGCTTGTTGATGAAGAAGCAAGCGCTTCCTTGTCGCCAAGAAATTCATCCGTAGGAATCTCCTCAACAAACTCATTGTTTCTTAGCGTCTCAACAATAGAGCTATTTTCATTTAGCTCCTCAACACTTTGCCAGTATTTTTTGTTTGATGCCATGTTGTATATAGATATTAGCTTCTTAAAAATTGATTAATAGTGACATTTACCACACTCAGTACCACCCATGTTTGCAGCAGTAAGCTTAACTACGCCATATTTTTTGGCAAGCTCATCGTGGATTTTCTTGTAGTAGTCGTTTCCTTCCACTTTAACATCCGTCTCACGGTGACAGTTGATACACCATCCCATTGTAAGAGGAGAGAACTGCTTCATAACCTCAAATGTTTCAACAGGACCGTGACATGTCTGACACTCTACACCCGCTACAGAAACGTGCTGTGAGTGGTTGAAGTAAACGAAATCCGGAAGATTGTGAATCCTAACCCATTTAACTGGTTTTTGTTTTCCGGTATATTTTTGAGCTGTAGCATCCCAGCCAACAGCATCGTATAATTTTTTGATCTCACCAGAGTAGAACTCTTTTGAATGATCTACATATACAGAATCTTTATCACCCTGGAATTCAGAAATGTTTTTATGACAGTTCATACACACATTAAGTGATGGGATACCTGAAGTTTTACTTACCCTTGCAGAAGAGTGACAGTATTTACAGTCAATACCGTTATCACCGGCGTGAATTTTATGCGAGAAGTGAATTGGCTGGATTGGCTGATAATCTTTATCAACACCAACCTGCATCAGATAACCGTAAAGGAAATATGAAGAAGCAAGCATCAAAAGAATAACCGTTACTAAAACAAGGAACTGATTTTTAGCATAAGCTTTCCAAAGAGAAACCGAAGGTGCAGCTTCAGCAACCTCAAGACCTTTAGCCTCAGCAACTTTCTTAAGTGTTTTAGTCACCATAACAAGCATTACGATAAGAACCGCAAGCACAAGCACAAGCAAACCAAGCACTAAGTTATTTGACATACCACCTTCTTTAGATTCACCAGCACCACCGGCAGCAACCGCTCCGGCAGCAGGTTTCTCTAGAGGAAGAGAAGTATACGCCATGATATTATCAATATCCCCTGTAGACAACTGCGGGAATGCCGTCATCACAGCATTATTATTATCAGCAAAAAGCTTAACAGCCGCAGGATCACCTGCTTTAATCATTGCACTACTGTTTGCTACCCACTTATATATCCATGCACGGTCATGCTTATCTGCAACACCTCTCAATGCAGGCCCTGTAGACTTGGCATCAAGTTTGTGACATGCAGCACAAAGAGTATTAAACAACTCTTTACCTTTTACAGGATCACCTGCTCCTTCAGCAGGTGCCGCCGCTGCCGCATCGGCCGCCGGTGCTGCTGCAGGCGCCGCAGCTTCCTGTGCATAAGATGTAATGGAAAATGATAGCGAGAACGCCAGACAGAACAATAAAATTCTTGAAAACGAAGTATGGTTACCCACTTTTTTCATATTAAAAATGATTATCGACTTAAATTGGTATAGTTTTTTAAGCCTAAGCTTAGAAACACTATGCTTTTTTAAAAACTCCCACAAAAATACGACTTATGTATTATTCTCAAACCTTAAATAAATCTTAATGGTTAATTTATAAAGATTCTAAATAAATTAAGCCTACCCCTGTAAAATAATATATTGTACTTTTGCGTTAAACACAGTTCATTATGAGAATTTTAAAACTAAACACCTGCACTTTTACCTTAATTTCACTTACATTCTGGAGCATAAATTCATACGCTCAGGAAGGCAATGTTTCTGTTAATCAGGATCCAAAATTCGAACAGCTTTTAAAGGAAAAACGCAAGATAAACCCCTCAATAACCGTTAATGACCGCTATAAAGTCCAGATTTTTTACGGTGATAACGACAAAGCCCGCAAGACCCTTTCCGACTTTAAAAGGGATTTCAAAACCATAGATGGCACTATTGTTTTTGAGAGCCCAACATACAAAGTATGGGTAGGTAATTTTAAATCAAAAATCGATGCCGAAAAAACACTTGCCGACATTAAGAAAAAGTATCCTCACGCACTCCTTATTAAGCCTAACAAATAGAGCTTTACTAATCATAAAAAAAATCCCGCTTAAAGCGGGATTTTTTATTAATGTTCGGCTTTCTTTTTCAGAACTCCCCCGGCAGTTTCCTTAACCGAGCCCGAAAAAATAAATGCTTTTTCATCTATCATCTGCACAGCATGCTTCAGCCTTCTCACTTCCAGTCGGGTTACTACCGTATATAAGATATCACATTCAGTACTTACTTCAAAACTGTCTTTCATAAAACCACGCTCTCCTTTATACACAGTTATTCCTTTACCCATCTCCATAACGAGGTAACGCTTAATTTCCTCACTTTTGCCCGATATAATGGTAATACCTGTAAATTCCTGTACCCCTTCCACCACGTAGTCT
>QFQM01000619.1 GCA_003243255.1 Flavobacterium psychrophilum
GCGTTCCATTCGATCCCGAGGGAATAACCAGCACCCTGACATCCATCGTACAAGTAATATTTGGGTATTTTGTTGGGCATTACATTCAGCAAAAAGGAAAAACCTATGATATGCTTGCCCATCTTTTTGTAGCAGGTAGCTTACTCGTATTTGCCGGCTTTGCCTGGGACATGTCGTTTCCCATCAACAAAAAAATATGGACAAGCTCTTTCGTACTGTACACAACTGGTCTTGGCATTTTTGTACTGTCACTGCTCATCTTCCTGATCGAGTTCAAGCAGACCCATATCAAAAGCACAGTTGGTAAAGCTGTAGCTAAATTCTTCGATGTATTTGGCAAGAACCCCCTATTCATCTTTGTATTGAGCGGCTTCCTGCCCCGCGCCCTGGGTCTTTTCCGTTGGGTAGACCACGTTTCAGAAAATGGTAAGAAAGTATACACCAGCGCTTTCCCCTGGTTCTATGAAAATATTTGCAAGCCGGTTTCCGACAATTTAAAAAACGGCTCCTTGTTATATGCTTTGTGTATGATTGCTTTTTACTGGTCCATTGTGTACTGGCTCGACAGGAAGAAGATCTACATTAAAGTATAACTATTAATGGCGCATGTATATTGGTGAAGCAAACTTCCAGAGAGGATATAATAACTTTGACGCATTACGATTGTCTGCAGCATGTATGGTTTTTATCACCCATGCGCTAAGCATTCGTAAAGCATATTCGGCAGAGCCATTGTATCTACTCACCAACGGAGTATACAATCTAAGCAACTGGGGGCTATTCATATTCTTTACAGTTAGCGGTTTTCTGGTATGCCGAAGCATTACCCGGTCCACAGTTAGAAACTATCTGCTAAATCGCTTCTTGCGCATCACGCCTGCAATAACAGTCTGCACGGCATTAACCGTTCTCATACCTGGTTGGGCATTTACCACTTTGCCCGGCATTACCTTTTTTTCACATCCGGAAACCTGGCATTTTCTCCTGCAAAACAGTTTCCCCGTAAGAGCAGTAATGTCATTGCCCGGCGTTTTCAAAGGAAGTTCCATTAACGCTTCTCTATGGACAATTCCGGTAGAAATTAAATTGTATCTCCTACTTGCATTGATTTCCTTATTGCGCCTGCTTAATAAAAAAGCATTTATTGCCAGCATATGGGTATTGTTATTGATACTTAATACGCTTTTCAACAAAGAGGTCAGGGGCTTCGAAGGAGAATTCCGCCATATTCATACCCTCCTTTATCTGGGCGAATATTTTGGGGGTGGGGTTGTATTCTATTTATACAGAGATAAGATACCGGTGCGGTGGTGGATATGGCTATTATTGTTGGGAACATGGCTGCTGGTATGGAAATTCAATCCGGCTTATCTGCAGCTCCCTGCAGCTTTCTTTTTCATTTATACCATTATAGGAATCGGCACAAGTAGCATTCGGGTTCCATTTCCCCAGGCAGATATTTCCTATGGTTTCTATTTGTATGCTTACCCGGTTCAGGCCAGCGTACAATATGCCTGGGGTACGCAGCTCAATCTTTGGCAATACTTTTTAATTACGCTTTCAATCACTACCG